>JBEBAJ010000014.1:0-18240 GCA_041158965.1 Pseudomonadota bacterium
TTTCAAACTGCGCGGCATCGACGAAGCAGCCGTGCGCGCAGCTTTGAGCTGAGCCTCAACCGTCCTGCATGGCCGCGAGAGCGGCTGCGAGCGCCGCAGGCGTGTGCGCGGCCTTCACATCGGCGATCGCGAGCTGCACCAGCGCATCACAGCGCTCGTTGAGTTCGTTGCCTGCGTGGCCTTTGACCCAGTGCCAGGACAGCTCGTGCCCCCCGCTGGCCACCAGATGGTCCAGCTGCTGCCAGAGGTCGGCGTTTTTGACGGGTTGCTTGGACGCCGTGCGCCAGCCCTTGGCCTTCCAACCCTGGATCCATTCGGTGATGCCCTTGCGCACGTATTCGCTGTCAAGGTGGATTTCAACCCGGCAGGGGCGCTTGAGGGCGCTGAGCGCCTGAATCACGGCCATCAGTTCCATGCGGTTGTTGGTGGTGAGGGCTTCGCCCCCAAATAGCTCGCGTGTGTGCGCTCCGGTTTGCAGCAACACGCCCCAACCGCCGGGCCCGGGGTTGCCTTTGCAGGCACCGTCGGTGTGAATGATGACTGGATTCATGGGGGAGGGGGGGAGATGGGTTGGCGCGATGATACGCGCCCCGATCCGGTGGCCACCAGCGCGCGGGCGGCGAGTTTGCGCTCGCGCCAGGCGGGCTCGATGAGACGCATGCCATGGACCCGCTTGATGGCCACCTGCGCATAAACCGCCCCCAGAAAGGGCCACCAGCGAGGGCCCGCCAGATCCAGCCAAGACAGGCGACGCAACCAGGTCGGTGATTGCAGCGAGGGCAAATAGCAGCCGTAACGGATGGGCTCGGTCTCGAAGTTCAACAGGTGCAACCAGTCGCGCAGCCGGGTGGTGCCTATGAATTCGCCGGTCTCCGGCAAAAACAGCCGATGATGGAAAAACCGGCGCCAGAACCGGGCGCGGGCCTGACGCCAACCCCACAGGCTGTTGGGGTTCAGACCCAAAATCAAAACCCGCCCTTCCGGGACCAGCACCCGGGCCACTTCGCGCAAGGTGGCGTGCGGGTCGGGGCTGAGTTCGAGCGAATGGGGCAAGATCACCAAATCGAGGCTGTCGTCCGGGAACGGCAAGGCGCAAGGGTCCATGCGCAACTGCGCCTGGCCCATGTCGTGTTCGGCCAAGGCCAGCCAACGGTGCGGCATGCGGTTTTGGCGCAGGGCCTGCAAAGGGGGCATCCCCATTTGCAGGGCATGGTAGCCAAACCAGTCAGCCGTCAGCTCGTCGGCCAGGTTTTGCTCCCAAAACAGCAGGCATTGGCCGCTAGGGGTTTGCATCCAATCGGCCAAGCTGGCGCTTTCTATAATCGGCGCTGACATGACATTACATCCCATTCCCGCATTTGACGACAATTACTTGTGGCTGTTGCACGACGCCACCACCGCCTTGGTGGTCGACCCCGGCGATGCCCGGCCCGTGCAAGAAGTGCTTGAGGCTCTGGGTTTGACACTCAAGGCCATTCTAGTGACCCATCACCATGCCGATCATGTGGGAGGGGTGGATGAACTGCGCCGCGCCACCGGTGCCGAGGTCTATGGCCCCGTGGCCGAGGACATCCCCGGGCCTTTTGTGCCATGCACTGGCGGGCAAACCCTGGTCGTGTGCGGCGTTCAATTCGAGGTGCTCGATGTGCCCGGGCACACCGCCGGGCATCTGGCTTATTTCGCCCCGCAAGCCCAACCCGCGCCTTTGCTCTTTTGCGGGGATACCTTGTTTTCTGCCGGATGCGGGCGCCTGTTTGAAGGCACCCCGGCGCAGATGCTCGATTCGCTCGACCGTCTGGCGGGCCTGCCCGAGGCCACCCGGGTCTGTTGCGCCCATGAATACACCATGTCCAATTTGCGCTTCGCCCTGGCGGCCGACCCGGACAACCCCGATCTACAGCGCCATCAGGCCCATTGCGCCGATTTGCGCGCACGGGGTCTGCCGACCTTGCCTTCCAGCATAGGGTTGGAGCGCAAGATCAACCCCTTCCTGCGCTCGCGCGCGCCTGAAGTGACGCGGCACGTGCGGCAGCAATTCCCACAGGCGCACAGCGAGACAGAGGTGTTTGCGGCCCTGCGTGAATGGAAGAACCACTTCCGATGAGAAAATTCCTCTGGTTCGCGGTCTGCCTGCTCAGCCTGCTGACCGTGGGTTGTGCCACTGCCCCCAATTTGCCCCCATCGCCGGCCTCCAGCGAGGGGGTGCCACCGCAGGCGGATCAGGCGAGCAAGGGCGCGTCTACCGGTTTGCAACCTCTGCGCCGCTCGTCGGTCAAGGGCGATGCTGTCACCCCAATTGAGCTGCCGCGCGACATCTGGGAGCGCATCCGGCGTGGTTTTGCCATGCCCGATTTGCAAAGCCCCTTGGTTCTGGATCGTGAGCAGTGGTATGCCCAGCGCCCCGATTATTTTTTGCGCATGACCGAGCGTTCGCGCAAATACCTGTTCCACATCGTTGAAGAGTTGGAGGCGCGCGGCATGCCCACCGAATTGGCGCTATTGCCATTCGTGGAGAGCGCCTTCAACCCACAGGCCGTGTCGGTGGCCAAAGCCACGGGCATGTGGCAGTTCATGCCGGCGACAGGCCGCGATTACGACTTGAAGCAAAACGCCTTTCGCGACGACCGCCGGGACATCCAGGCGTCGACCCGGGCGGCGCTGGATTATTTGCAGCGACTCTATGCCATGTTTGGCGACTGGCATCTGGCCCTGGCCGCCTACAACTGGGGCGAAGGCAGTGTGGGCAAGGCGCTGGCGCGCAATCAGAAGGCGGGTCTGGCCGCTCAGTACACCGAGTTGAGCATGCCGATGGAGACTCGCTTTTACGTGCCCAAGTTGCAGGCCATCAAAAACATCATTGCCCAACCGGCCCAGTTTGGCGTTCGGCTCTCTGACATCCCGAACCACCCATACTTTCAGAGCGTCCCTTTGCCGCGCGACATGGATGTGACGGTGGCGGCCAAACTGGCCGAAATCAGCGTGGAGGATTTCCGTTCCTTGAACCCTTCGGCCAACCGCCCCGTTTTGCTGGCCGCTGGCACACCGCAAATCTTGTTGCCCTGGGACAATGCCGAGGTGTTTCAGCGCAATTACGAAACCTTTGGCGCCTCACGGTTGTCGAGCTGGACGGCCTGGGTGGCCCCGTCCACCATGAAAGTGGCCGAGGCCGCCAAACGGGTGGGGATGAATGAGGCCGATTTCCGTGCGGTGAATCAAATTCCACCGCGCATGCTGGTCAAGGTGGGCTCGGTTTTGCTGGTGCCGCGCCAGGGCCCGGACGAGCAGGATGTGAACCCCGGGTTGGCCGAGAACGGTCAACTGAGTCTGGCGGCTGAGCCTGTCGCGGCCAAAGCCGGGGCTAAGGGCAAGTCTGGCAAAGGCGGCAAGGCCAGCGCACAAGCCAAGTCAGGCGCCGGTGGCAAACCGGGGGCCACATCGCATGCATCGGCATCTGCCAAAACTGGTGCATCGGCCAAAGCGTCAAATCAGGGCAAGCCACCGGCCAAAACCCAGAGCACATTGGCCAGCCGCTAGGGCCGTCAGGTTTGGCGCCGGTCGGCCATGGCGTGTGCGATGGTGCCCAGGTCGACGTATTCGAGTTCGCTGCCGATGGGCACGCCACGGGCCAGTCGGGTCACTTGCAGCCCGCGTTTTTTGAAGGCCTGGCTCAGCACATGGGCGGTGGTCTCGCCCTCGGCGGTAAAGTTGGTGGCCAATATGACCTCTTGCACAACCCCGTCGCTGGCGCGGTCGATCAGGCGTTGCAAGTCGAGTTCGCGCGGCCCCACCCCTGACAGGGGGTTGATGTGTCCCATGAGCACAAAATACATGCCCCGATAAGACAGGGTGCGCTCAAGCGCCGACTGATCGGCGGGGGTTTCCACCACACACAAACGGGTGGGGTCACGGCCCGGGTCGGTGCAGGTGTCGCACAGCTCACCTTCGCTGAAGGTGTGGCAACGCTGGCAGTGGCCCACCCGCTCGACCGCATGGCGCAGCGACTGCGACAAGGACAAGGCCCCTTCGCGGTCGTGTTGCAGCAAATGAAAGGCCATGCGCGAGGCCGATTTCACCCCCACGCCTGGCAATCTGCGCAAGGCGTCTATGAGTGCGTCCAGCGCATGGGCTTGAGGCATGGCAGATTAAAAGGGCAACTTCATGCCGCCGGGCAAGCCTGGCATGCCCGCCGTGAGGCGCCCCAATTTTTCTTCAGACAGCGCTTCGGCTTTGCGGTGGGCGTCGTTCAGGGCGGCCACCAGCAAGTCTTCCAGCATGTCTTTGTCGTCGCTCAGAAGGCTGGCGTCGATGCTGACGCGGCGGGCCTCGTGTTTGCACGTGGTGGTGATTTTGACCAGGCCCGAGCCGGACTCGCCGGTGACTTCGAGCTGGGCCAGTTCGTCCTGGGCTTTTTTCAGGTTGTCTTGCATGGCCTGCGCCTGCTTCATCAGGCCGGCGAGTTGTCCTTTGTTGAACATGGGGTGGCTTTCTAGGTGGGTTGAATGCTGCCAGGGACGATTTTCGCATCGTAACTGCGCATCAGTTGTTGCACAAAAGGGTCTTGTTCGATGAGCTTTTCGGCCTGCGCCTGCCGCTCACGCGCGGCTTGAGCCATGCGTTTGGCCGGGCTGTCGAGCACCCGCCCCATCTCCAGGCTGATGCTGACCGCATGACCTGCTTCGGCCAAAGCGGCTTGCAATTTTTCTTTCGATTGGCCCGCTTGCAGGCTTTCCCGTTCGATGCGCAGCAGCCATGCATCGGCGTCTCTGGCCACCAGTTGCGACTGCAGTGCCAACTCCCGGGTCAGCGACTGTATGCTTTGCTTGTCGCTCAACGCTTGCACCAAGGCCAGCCAGAAATCGCCCTCGGGGGTGGGGGACAAAGCTGGCTCGGCCTGGGGGGCTTGGGCAGGCGTGCTGAGTTGCGGCATTTGGCGCACGGGCACGGCCTGAACACTGTCGCGCGGCGGTCGCGGGGCCACCGGTCGGGCGCGCGGGGCAGAGGCAGTCGGGGCGCTTTGGGCCGGACCGCGAACGGGCAGGGCGGTGACGCTGCGGTCAGCGGCCTGGGGTTTCAGAGTTTTTTTTTCAGCCTGGCCCTGGGGCTGTGCGGTGAACGCCAGATAGCGCAACAAGGCCATGGTCATGCCGGCGTATTCGTCGGGGGCCAGCCCCAACTCGGCCCGGCCATGGATGCACAGGCTGTAGAGGAACTGAAGCTCGTCGGCCTCAAACCAGGTGGCCACTTCGGCGATTTGTGCCCCATCCGGGTCGGCATCGGTGTCTTGCGGGGCATGGACCCGTACGGCAGCCCTTTGCAGAATTCGGGCCATGTCTTCCAAGGCCATCCCGGCGCTGTGGCCGGCGGTGCGCAGGTCGTTGCACAAGGACACCAGCTTGGCACCGTCGCGCTGGGCCAGGCCGCGCAGCAGGTCAAACACATGGCTGCGGCTCACGCTGCCCAGCATTTGGCGCACGCCAGCCCCTTGCAGTTGGCCGCCGCCAAAGGCTATGGCCTGGTCGGTCAGCGAGAGGGCATCGCGCATCGAGCCCCGGGCCGCATGGCTGATCAGCTGCACCGCCTCTTCGTCGTGGGACACCCCCTCGGTGGCCAGCACCTGCGCCAGGTGCGACTGAATGGTTTCCGGGGCCATGGGCCGCAGGTTGAATTGCAGACACCGCGACAGCACCGTGACGGGTACTTTTTGCGGGTCGGTGGTGGCCAATACAAATTTGAGGTATTCGGGCGGCTCTTCCAGCGTTTTGAGCATGGCGTTGAAGGCCGTGTTCGTCAGCATGTGGACTTCGTCGATCATGAAGACTTTGAATCGCCCTTCAACCGGCTTGTAAACCGCTTGCTCCAGCAGCTGTTGCACCTCATCCACGCCGCGGTTGGAGGCGGCGTCGAGCTCGGTGTAGTCGACAAACCGACCCGCATCGATGTCGCGGCAGGCCGCACAAGTGCCGCAAGGCTGGGGGGTGATGCCCTGCTCACAGTTGAGCGACTTGGCCAGGGCGCGAGAGACCGTGGTTTTGCCCACCCCACGGGTGCCGGTGAACAGATAAGCGTGATGCAGCCGCTGTTGCTGCAAGGCATTGCTCAGGGCCTGCACGACATGCGCCTGCCCCACCATTTCAGAGAGGGTGCGTGGTCGGTATTTGCGGGCCAGAACCAGATAGGACATGGGGGCATTGTATGTCGTGCGCCAGCCTCAAGCCGCATCGAAGAGCATGACATCGACCCAATCTCCCACCTGCACATCGCCGCTGTCGTGGGGCAACACAATGAGCCCATCGGCCTCGACCATTGAGCGCAATACCCCGGAGCCTTGTTGCCCGGTGGTGGATACCTCCCAATCGCCCAGGGCGCCACGGCTCAGGCGGCCCCGCTGGTATTCGGTGCGGCCCGGTTTCTTGCGCAGGGCCTCCAGGCTGCGGGCGCGCACCACCGGCAAAGGGGTTTCCGTTGCCCCCATCAGGCGCAACAAGGCAGGGCGAACGAAGGCCAAAAAAGTCACCATCACCGCGACCGGGTTACCGGGCAGGCCAAACAGCACACACCGGCCTATGCGGCCCACCGCCATGGGTCGGCCAGGGCGCATGGCAATGCGCCAAAAGGCGACATCGCCCAATTCGCGCATCATGGCTTTGGTGAAATCGGCCTCACCGACACTGACCCCGCCGCTGGTGATCACCACATCGGCATTGGCCGCCGCCTGCTCAAAGCGCTGTCTGAGCAACGCCGGGTCGTCTGGGCATACGCCCAAATCGATCATTTCACAGCCCAGCCGGGTCAGGAGGCCCAGCACGGTGTAGCGGTTGCTGTCATAAACCGCCCCTTCGCGCGGGGCCTCGCCCAGGCTCAGGATTTCGCTGCCGGTGGAGAAATACGCCACCTTCAGGCGCTTGAACACCGACACGGTCGGAATGCCCAGGCTCGCCAGCAGGCCCAACGCCGCCGGGCCCAGGCGGGTGCCTTGGGGCAATGCCACCTGGCCTTGCATCAGGTCTTCGCCCAGCAATCGACGGTTGTCGCCGGGGCGCACGGCACGGGCCGCAAACACCACCCCTTCACCCTCACGGCGCACCATCTCGGAGGGAACCACGGTATCGAGCCCGTCGGGCATGACGGCCCCGGTCATGATCTGTATGCACTGCCCCGGCTGCACCTGGCCCTTCCAGGCCGGGCCGGCCAAGGCCGTGCCGACGCAAAGCAAGCGGACTTCGCTGCCCGTGGTCAAGGCCGCACTGTCAAAGGCATAACCGTCCATGGCCGAGTTGTTGTGCGGGGGCACGCTGACGGGCGAGACGATGTCGCTGGCCACAATGCGGTCGAGGGCCTCGATCACGGGCAGGTGTTCGGTGCCGGGGCCTGCAGGGCCGGGTGCCAATTGACGCAAAAAATCGGCCACTTGGTCGGCGCGCAGCGCCTGCGGGTCGTAGCCCTGCAAGTCGGCGGCGATTTGCTCCAGCGTTTTCATGGCCGGTTTTCGAGTGCCTGCAACTCTTGCAGGGTATTGACGTTGGCAAAGGCCCAAGGGTCATCGCCGCTTTGGTCAAAGCGCACACTGACTGTGCGGAGTTGGCTGCTCCAGGCGTCGATCTTGCGACCTCCACCGTGGACATATTTGAGCAGGCCCTCGATCAGGGTGCAGCGCATGAGGCAAAACACCGGCTGCGCCCGCCAGTGGGTTTGGCCGCCTTCATCGACCTCGGGGCCGACGGCCACTGCCAGTTCGGCCTCTTGCGCCACCAGGGCCTCACCGAGTCGCTGGCACAGGTCCAGCGGCAAGCGCGGCGAGTCGCAGGGCACGGTGAGCAGGTAGGGGGTTTGTGCATGCTCCAAGCCGACCACAAACCCGGCCAGAGGCCCGGCGTAATCGCTGATCCCGTCGGGCCAAACCGGCACGCCGAAGGACTCGTAAGCGCCCAGATTGCGGTTGGCGTTGATCAGGACCTCGGCGCACTGGATTTGCAAGCGCATCAGCACATGCAAGGTCAGGGGCATGCCCAAAAATTTTTGCAAACCCTTGTCGACGCCGCCCATGCGGGCCCCGCGCCCGCCGGACAAAATCAGACCCGTGACCTGCGAGGTGTCAAACCCGTCCATGTCATCCTCCGATGTAACTCATCTCCACACGCGGGGTGTCGTGTGGGGCCAGGCCCAACCCGCGCAGCTCGGAGTAGCGGTCATCGCGCTGCTGCCAGGTGCCGGCAATGGCCGAGCGCAATTGGTCATCGCTGGCGCCCTGGCGCAGCAAGGTGCGCAAGTCGTAGCCCTGGCTGGCAAACAGGCAGAGGTAGACCTTGCCCTCGGTGGAGAGTCGAGCGCGGTTGCAGTCGCTGCAAAAGGCATGGCTGACGCTGCTGATGAAGCCCACCTCTCCCAAGCGGGGGTCGTGACGACCGTCGCTGCCGCACCAACCCCAGCGCTGTGCCGTCTCGCCCGGTTGCCCGGCGGGCAGGGCGGTGAGATCGAAGGCACTTCGCAGTCGGGCCAGCACCTCGTCAGACGGCAGCACTTCGTTCAGACGCCATCCGTTGGTGTTGCCCACATCCATGTATTCGATGAAACGCAAGGCCATGCCGGTGCCGCGAAAGTGCCGCGCCATGGGCAGAATTTGGTCGTCGTTGGTGCCCCGTTTGACGACCATATTGATCTTGATGCCCGAGGGATGCCCTTGGGCATCGACCCCCAACCCGACCGCACGCGCCGCATCGATGCCTTCGAGCACATCGGTGACCGGGAAATCGACATCGTTCATGCGCTTGAAGACCGCATCGTCCAGGCCATCGAGGCTGATGGTGACGCGCTTCAAACCGGCGTCTTTGAGGCTTTGCGCTTTGCGGGACAACAATGAACCATTGGTGGTCAGGGTCAGGTCGATGGCGGCACCGTCGGGGGTGCGCAGGCGCGACAGCTGCCCGATCAGGATTTCCAGGTTTTTGCGCAGCAGGGGCTCGCCCCCGGTCAGGCGAATCTTGCGCACCCCCAGGGCGACAAATTGTGTGGCCACGCGGGTGATTTCCTCGAATGTGAGCAAGTCGCCGTGAGGCAAATAGGGGTAGTGGCTGTTGAACACCTCTTTGGGCATGCAGTAGCTGCAACGGAAATTGCAACGGTCGGTGACGCTGATGCGCAGGTCGTGCAAGGCCCGGCCCCGGGTGTCAGACACCAGGCTGTCGGTAGCGATGGGGGTCGCTGAAAAAAAGGGCTGGCGCGCGGCCAGCCTCTGGTCTACCAATGGAATGACGCGTTCGGCCATCCGGATATTGTGCCCCAGCTCGCCCCCCGGGGTGGGGGCGGGGGCGGGTCCCCATCAGGGCAACAGGGGCACGATGAGCAGGGCCACGATGTTGATGATCTTGATCAGGGGGTTGACGGCAGGGCCGGCGGTGTCTTTGTAGGGGTCGCCCACGGTGTCACCGGTGACGGCTGCCTTGTGGGCATCGCTGCCTTTGCCGCCGTGGTGGCCGTCTTCAATGTACTTTTTGGCGTTGTCCCAGGCACCACCCCCGGTACACATGGAGATCGCCACAAACAGACCGGTCACGATGGTGCCCATGAGCAAGCCGCCCAGGGCCTTGGGGCCCAGCAGCATGCCCACCAGAATCGGCACCACCACCGGCAGCAGCGAGGGGATCATCATTTCCTTGATGGCGGCGGTGGTCAGCATGTCCACGGCGCGGCCATATTCGGGCTTGGCCGTGCCTTCCATGATGCCCTTGATCTCGCGGAACTGGCGGCGCACTTCTTCCACCACGGCTCCAGCCGAGCGCCCCACGGCTTCCATGGCCATGGCGCCGAACAGGTAGGGGATCAAACCGCCGATGAACAGGCCCACAATCACCATCGGGTCGGAGAGGTCGAAACTGACCGACTTGCCGTAGGTTTCAAGCTTGTGGGTGTAGTCGGCAAACAGCACCAGGGCGGCCAAACCGGCCGAGCCGATGGCGTAGCCCTTGGTCACGGCCTTGGTGGTGTTGCCCACCGCGTCCAGCGGGTCGGTGACATCGCGCACGCTGGAGGGCAGTTCGGCCATTTCGGCGATGCCACCGGCGTTGTCGGTGATGGGGCCATAGGCGTCCAGGGCGACCACGATGCCGGCCATGCTCAGCATGGCGGTGGCAGCCACGGCCACGCCGTAGAGGCCTGCCAGCGCATGGCTGCAAACGATGGCCACACACACAGCCAGGACGGGCCAGGCGGTGGACTTCATGGACACGCCGATGCCCGCAATGATGTTGGTGGCGTGGCCGGTGGACGAGGCCTGGGCCACGTGCTTGACCGGGGCATAGTCGGTGCCGGTGTAGTACTCGGTGATCCAGACCAGAGCGGCGGTCAGCACCAGGCCCACCACGCAAGCGCCAAACAGCGCCATGCGTGAACCGCTGGCCTGAATGGCGTTGTCGGGCATCAGGGTCCAGGTGACGCCGGCAAAGGCGATCAGGCTGAGGACACCGGCGACGATCAGGCCTTTGTAGAGGGCGGGCATGACGTTTTTCATGCCGGGGCTGGCCTTGACAAAGAAGCAGCCGATGATCGAGGCGATGATCGACACGCCGCCCAGGGCCAGCGGGTACATGACCGCTTCGATGGGGGCCGCAGCCACCATCAGCGCGCCAAGCACCATGGTGGCGATCAGGGTCACGGCATAGGTCTCGAACAGGTCGGCCGCCATGCCGGCGCAGTCACCCACGTTGTCGCCCACGTTGTCGGCGATCACGGCAGGGTTGCGGGGGTCATCTTCGGGAATACCGGCCTCTACCTTGCCCACCAGGTCAGCGCCGACGTCAGCGCCTTTGGTGAAAATGCCGCCACCCAGACGGGCAAAAATGGAGATCAGCGAAGAACCAAAAGCCAGGCCGATGAGCGGGTTGAGCAGATCGGCCAGGTTTTTGTCGGGAGTCAGGTTGCCGTTACCCACCAAAAACCAATAAAACCCGCCGACACCCAAGAGGCCCAGCCCCACCACCAGCATGCCGGTGATGGCGCCGCCCTTGAACGCCACATCGAGCGCGGGGGCGATGCCACCGGTGGCGGCCTGGGCGGTGCGCACGTTGGCGCGCACCGAGACATTCATGCCGATGAAGCCGCAGGCGCCAGAGAGCACCGCGCCGATCACAAAGCCGATGGCCGTGGTGGTGCCCAGAAACAGGCCCATCAGAATCGCCAGCACGACACCGACCATGGCAATGGTGCGGTATTGCCGCGCCAAATAGGCGGCCGCACCTTGCTGGATGGCCGCTGCGATTTCTTGCATGCGAGGGTTGCCCGCGTCCATGGCCAAAATGGACGAACGAGCCCAAAAGCCATAGATGACGGCGATGACGCCGCAGGCCAAAGCCAACATCAAGGCTGAGTTGCCAGACATATAGATCTCCTTGTTTTGGTTTCTTCTGGTGAAGGCGCGCATGCCACCATGTCGCGCCCCCGACTTGCGTTGCTTCCTCAAACTCCCCTGGAGTCGATTGGCCAACTTGCCCCGAGGTGGTCCGTGAACCCACTCGTTGGCGGTAATTTAGCCTTTTTTGGGGACATTTCCACTAGGCGAAAGCCCCATGCAAGTAAAATAAGGGTTAATCCGTAATGGATTGATTTAACTTTTTTCTGGATAGACCCCAACATGTCCCTCGATGCCGTCACCCCGGGCAAAAACGCCCCGCACGAATTCAATGTCATCATTGAGATCCCCATGAATGCCGACCCGATCAAATACGAGGTCGACAAAGAAACCGGCGCCATTTTTGTGGACCGCTTCATGAGCACCGCCATGCACTACCCGACCAATTACGGGTATGTGCCCAAGACGCTGAGCGGCGACGGCGACCCGGTGGACGTGTTGGTGATCACCCCCGTGCCCCTGATTCCGGGGGTGGTGGTCACCTGCCGCCCGATCGGCATTTTGAAGATGGAAGACGAGGCCGGGATGGATGCCAAGGTGCTGGCCGTGCCGACCGACAAGATTTTGTCGATTTACACCCAGTGGCAAAAGCCCGAAGACCTCAACCCGATGCGCCTGAACACCATCGCCCACTTCTTTGAGCACTACAAAGACCTGGAAAAAGGCAAATGGGTCAAGGTGCTGGGCTGGGAAGGCCCCGAGGCGGCGCGCACCGAGGTGCTTGATGGCATGCAAGCCTACGCCAAACAAAACGGCTGACAGGGCTCAGGCTCTCTTCACAAGGCCCGCGTCGCGGGCCTTTTTGTTTTGTGTGAGTGGGAGCCGCTTGGTGGGTGCTCAGACAAAGCAGAGCCTACAGCGCGGCCCAGGTTCCCCCGTGCATGCGGGGATTGACCTGACTACATTGGTTTGATTGAGTATTCTGTGATGGAGTTCTTTTTAATTAAATTATGCATACAATTGAACTCATCAAATTTGAAAGATGAATATGAATGTACAAAAAACTATCCTTGCCGCAACCACTCTGGCTCTTGTCGCAGCCTGTGGAGGAGGCGGAGGTGGTGGGGCTGGCGGGCCGGTTGCATCCACAAATACGTTCAATGTTCAATCCGGCTACCAACGATTGGCTAGTGCTGGATGGAATAAAACATTCAACGTCACAGGCTCATGCACGGGCACATTGACGATCACTGCGGCACCTGCCACAACAGCCACAACCTTTGAGGGATCGTCTGCCTTGTCTGGCAACGAAGTGAGCAGTTTTTCTTGGGCTGGATGTACGCCTGCGTCAGGTTCATCGACCATCGTGCGATATTTTGATTCCAACCATTTGCCCCTGGGCTATTCCGAATCCGGCGACTATGGGGTGTATGTCTCAACCCCTAATATTCCCAGCGCTGCAAAGGTGAATGATGTGGTGATTGTCGGGACAATCAACAAATATACAAGCAGTGCCAAAACAACTCCGAATGGCCGTGAAGACGTTACGCTTGTGATGGAAGCAGATACTGCGACGACAGCCATAGCAAATATGATCTATAAAACCTATGACTCATCAGGAACACTCACATTGACAGAGCAAGATAGGTTTCGAGTGGCTGCCGATGGGTCTCTGGTTCCGATTTCTTTGGATGTTCAATTTTCAACTGGCGCTCGGGTTTTTGGCCACTGAATGAGATCAAGGTGATGTGTGAGTATCGAAGGACTACTGATCGTGGGGGCCTTTAAAGATGCCTGACAAGGTGTAGACGATGCCCATTGCCCCCGCCAGTTCAACGGCATGGCCGTTTGCATGCTGTGCAATGTCTGTAGGTCGAACGATCCCGGTCTTGGGTGATTTTTCTTTTTTCATATGGCCTTCCTTTGGGCACTGACCAGTGGGGTCAGTTCAAAAATTCAAAACCACTTCAATTTTGTTGCGCAGCGACCCATTTTATGCCTCATTTAGTTCTAAAAGATGACGGCCATCAATGGCTTGGCTCACGCCCGCCGCAGCGGTGTGCGTTGCCCCAAGTCATCCATATAGGCCGCCACCCCTTGTCTTTCGCGGCCCAGAAAATCTGAGACGGCCTGGGCGAAGCCGGGGTGGCGTATGTGGTGCGCGCTGGCGGTGGGGGTGGGCAAGAGTGCCCGCGACATTTTGTGTTCGCCCTGGGCACCGCCTTCGAAGCGGCTCACGCCGTGGCGCAGGCACCACTCGATGGGTTGGTAGTAGCAGGCTTCGAAGTGCAGGCAGTCGTGGCGCTCCAGCGCTCCCCAGTAGCGGCCATAGGCCACGGCGTCGGGCTGCCCCAGGCCCTGAACGGCCAGCAGGCTGCACGCAATGGCTTGACCATTTCGGCGTGCCATGACCAAGACCCAGTTGGGGGCCATGTCGCGCGCCATGCGCTCAAAAAAAGAGCGGTTCAAATAGGGCGGGTTGCCGTGCTCGGCATAGGTCTGGGCGTAGCAGTGGTAGAAAAATGCCCAGTCAGCGGCGGTGATCTCTGCGCCATGGCGGGTGTCAAATTCGATGCCGGCGTCGGCCACTTTGCGGCGCTCTTGCTTGATCTTTTTGCGCTTGTCCTGGCGCAGGGTGGCCAAAAATTCATCAAAGCCCCTCACGCCGGGGTTGCGCCAATGAAATTGCACGCCATCCCGGCGCATCAGGCCCAGCCGGGCGGCACTCTTTAGGTCGGCTTCGTCAGACCACAGCAGATGCAAGGAAGAAGCCTCGGCGTCATGGGTCAAATCGATTGCTGCTTGAAGCAGCCGGTCGCGCCAGGTGTCGTCCCGGGCCAACAAGCGGGTGCCGGGCACCGGGGTGAACGGCACGCTGATGACCGCCTTGGGGAAGTACTCCAGCCCATGGCGCTCATAAGCCTGAGCCCAGGCCCAGTCAAAGATGTATTCACCATAGGAGTGATTTTTGAAATAAACAGGGCAGGCCGCCATGAGTTGCCCGCCCTGGCGCAGTGCCACCAGTTGCAATTGCCAACCGCGCGTCGGGCTGGCACAGGCCGTCTCGGTCAGGGCCGACAGGTAAGCGTGGCGCATGAAGGGGGTCGGGGTGGCCTGGGCCGAGAGCAAAGCGTCCCACTCGGTCGCATCCATGGTGTGCCAGTCGGGCATGACCTCGGTGAGATAATCGGCCTGCACTCCAAACTCTCCTTATGACGCTGCAAATTTGTGTCGCTCAGCTGAACTATGTCGTGGGTGACATGGACGGCAATGCCCAAAAGATCATTGACCTCTCTCGCCAGGCCCATGCCCGTGGCGTGCGTTTGGTCGTCACCCCCGAGCTGGCCCTGTGTGGTTATGCCGCCGAAGACCTGTTTCTAAGGCCCTCGTTCATCGCCGCCTGCGATGATGCCTTAAGCCGCATCCGGCATGAGTTGGCCGATCTGAAAGACCTTGCGGTGGTGGTGGGGCATCCGGCGGGGGGCGGGCAACGCTCGCGCTCGGTGTCGGTCGCCCAGCGCCATAACCGCGCCAGCGTGTTGCGGGGCGGCGAAGTCATCGCGCAGTACGACAAACGCGAGCTGCCCAATTACCAGGTGTTTGACGAGCGGCGGTATTTTCAGCCGGGCCAACAGGCGCTGGTGTTTGAGCATGGCGGGGTCCGCCTGGGTTTGCTCATTTGCGAAGACGCCTGGTTCACCCAGCCGGCCGCCGATTGTCAGGCCCAGGGTGCCGAATTGTTGCTGGTCATCAACGCCTCGCCCTTTCATGTGGGCAAGGGCAACGAGCGTGAATTGGCCATGGCCGAGCGCTGCCGCCAGACGGGCCTGCCCCTGGTCTATGCCCATCTGGTGGGCGGGCAGGACGAGGTGGTGTTTGAAGGGCGCTCTTTTGCGCTGGACCGGGCGGGGCAGGTCTGCGCCCGTGCCGCCAGCTTCACCGAGCAAGCCTTTGACCTGAACTGGTCTGGCGGGGCTTGCCGGGGGGAGGTGGCCACCGAGTCCACGCTGGAAGCCGACCTCTGGCATGCCTTGGTGCTGGGGGTGCGCGACTACATCGGGAAAAACGCCTTCCCGGGGGCCTTGCTGGGCCTCTCAGGCGGGATCGACTCGGCCCTGGTGCTGGCCATCGCTGTCGATGCCCTGGGGGCCGATCGGGTGCGGGCGGTGATGATGCCATCCCCCTATACCGCCGACATCAGCTGGATCGATGCCCGCGACATGGCCAAGCGCATGCGGGTGCGCTATGACGAGATCTCCATCGTGCCTGAGTTCGAGGCCTTTCTGGCTTCTCTGAAGACCGAGTTTGAAGGTCGGCCGATAGACACCACGGAAGAAAACATCCAGGCCCGCATCCGGGGCACACTGCTGATGGCTTTGTCCAATAAATTGGGCCAAATTGTGCTGACCACGGGCAATAAGAGCGAAATGTCCACCGGCTACTGCACCTTGTATGGCGACATGGCGGGTGGCTTTGCGGTGCTCAAGGATGTCGCCAAAACCATGGTGTTTCGTCTGGCACGCTGGCGCAACCAGCATGACCCTTACGGCACGGCACAGGCGCCCATCCCCGAGCGCATCATCACCCGCCCGCCCAGTGCCGAATTGCGCCCCGACCAGAAAGACCAGGACAGCCTGCCGACCTATGAGGTGCTCGATGAGATCGTGGCGCGGTATATGGAAGAAGACCACAGCGTGGCCGAGATCATTGCGGCGGGTTTTAACCGTGCCGATGTCGAAAAAGTCACCCGGCTGATCCGGATCAATGAATACAAGCGCCGCCAGTCGCCGGTCGGTATTCGCGTGACTCACCGCAGTTTTGGCAAGGATTGGCGTTATCCTATGACCAACCGCTTCCGCGCCTGAGCGCCATTCTTTCAATTCCTGGAACGATCGTCATGAAACAAATCACAGCTGTCATCAAGCCCTTCAAACTCGAAGAAGTTCGTGAGGCCCTGGCCGAGTGCGGTGTCACTGGCCTGACCGTGACCGAGGTCAAGGGCTTTGGGCGCCAGAAGGGCCATACCGAGTTGTATCGGGGGGCCGAGTACGTGGTCGATTTTTTGCCCAAGGTCAAGGTTGAGGTGGTGGTGCGCTCGAGCGAGGTGGACGCCTGTGTCGATGCCATCGTACGGGCGGCACGCACGGGCAAGATCGGCGACGGCAAAATCTTCATCACCCCGGTGGAGCGGGTGGTGCGCATCCGCACCGGCGAATTAGACGATTCCGCGATTTGACTCAGATTTGATTCGCGCCCGGGGCGCGGCCCAGGCCGGCGGCTTGGACCAGCTCGGCCAACAGGGCGGCGGGCTCTGAGCCGACACGGATCAGGCCCATTTGCCAGTCAGACACAAACCCCGCTTCGGTGGCTTGGTGCATGAAAGCCAACATCGGGTCGTAATAGCCCCGGGTATTGAGCAATCCCACGGGTTTGTCATGAAAGCCCAGCTGTCGCCAGGCCCAGGCCTCGAAAAACTCTTCAAAGGTGCCGATGCCGCCGGGCAAGGCCAGGAACGCATCGCCGCGCTCCATCATGATGCGTTTGCGCTCGTGCATGGTGTCGACCACGATCAGCTCTTCGCAGCGGGTGCGGGCCCATTCACGCTCGACCATGCTGTGCGGAATGACACCCACCACCCGGGCCCCGGCGGCGCTGGCGCTGTCGGCCAAAATGCCCATCAGGCCATTGTGCCCCCCGCCGTAAACCAATTGACCGCCGTGCGCCCCGATCCATTGCCCGACCTCGCGCGCGGCCTGGGCCGCAGCCGGGTCGGTGCCGGTGCGTGAACCGCAATAGACACAGACAGAGAATGCCGCAGGAGTGCTCATGGGGTGGCAGAAGATGGGCGCGAGTCGATCAGGCGTGTGCCGGCCCAGACGTCGTGCCAGAACTGCCGCTCGGGGTGAAAGCGGCTCAGTATGGCCCAAACCGCGATCCAGCCAAAGATCAGCACGCTGCCCGAGCCCAGCGGCAGATCGAGGGCCCAAATGAGTGCCAGGGAAGGGATGAACCAGACCCATGACAAGACATAACGCCCCAGCGCCCGGCTTTGGGACACAGCGCTGCCTTGAAGGTCGACGATGCGGATGTGCCAGGTCTTCATGGCCAGGGTCTGCCCTTTGTGCCAGAACCAGGTGAAGTAGATGCCCAGCACCAGAAACAAAAACGCCTGCTGCCCCATGCGGTTGTCCAGTGCATGGCGCGACTGGCTCAGGGTACTGAAGAGGTAGTCGGCCAGAAAGACCACGCCAAAGAGCAACATCCCCTCATAAAGCCAGCAGGCCAGGCGACGCCGCAGGCTGGGGGCCATGTGGGCAAGGGTTGTCGAAGGGGTGGGGCTGTCGGTTTGAGCGGGAGATGTCATGGGCTGGCATGCCCCGGCACATTCAGGGGCAGCAAGGTGCGGGGGTGAATCTGGTCCGGGTCAAGCCGCAGGGCGCTGAAACCTTGCCCGTTCTTTGCTTTGGCTTGATCCACCGTGGGGGCGGGGGTGATTTTGTGGGCGGGCACGGGACGCACCGCGATGGCCGCCCCCTTGAGCGGTTGCGCAGCTTTGGGGCCAAGTTGCTGGCGCTCTTCCTCGCTGAGGGCCAGATAGGCCTCCCATCGGGCACGCCGCTCATCCACACTCAGGGTTTGGGCGCGGGCGTACTCGAGGCGGGCTTGGGCGCGTTCCCGCGGCCCCAGTCGCACCCATTCGCGCATGCGCTCGTGCATCTTTTGCTGCTCGAGTTCGGGCAGATCGTGGTAGTTGCGCGACACGGCCAGCCACTTGCGTTTTTGGGCCTCGTTGATGGCAGGCCAGAGTTTTTTCAGGGGGGCGAGGGCGCTTTGCTGGCGTTCACTTAAATCAACCCAGACCGGTGAGGCCTCGACCGCAGGCGCCTTGAGGGCCTTGG
>JBEBAJ010000015.1:0-18189 GCA_041158965.1 Pseudomonadota bacterium
CGGGTGCCAAAAACGCCGCCTTGCCTGAACTGTGTGCGGCTTTGCTCACCACCGATGCGGTCACCCTGGGCAATGTGCCCAAGCTGCAAGACATCGCCACCATGGTCAAGCTCATCCGGCACATGGGCGTCGACGTGCAGCAGCCGCAGCCAGGCGTGTTGCAGCTGTGCGCCCAGCCCCTCTCGCGGCCCGAGGCCCCCTACGACCTGGTCAAAACCATGCGCGCCTCGGTCCTGGTGCTGGGGCCTTTGCTCACCCGCTACGGCCAGGCCCGGGTCTCTTTGCCCGGCGGTTGCGCCATCGGTTCGCGCCCGGTGGACCAGCACATCAAGGGCTTGCAAGCCATGGGCGCCGTGATTGAGGTGCAGCACGGCTATATGGTCGCCAGCCTGGCCCCCGGGCTCAAACGCCTGCGCGGCACCCACATCACCACCGACATGGTGACGGTGACCGGCACTGAAAACTTCATGATGGCGGCCTGTCTGGCCGAGGGCGAGACGGTGCTTGAAAACGCCGCCCAAGAACCGGAAATTCCAGACCTGGCCGAACTGCTCATTGCCATGGGCGCGCGCATCGAAGGGCATGGCACCAGCAAGATCCGCATTCAGGGTGTCGATCGCTTGCACGGTGCCAACCACCGCGTGGTGGCCGATCGCATCGAAGCAGGCACCTTCCTCTGTGCCGTGGCCGCCACCGGCGGCGACGTGGTGCTGCGCCACGCCCGCCCGGACCACCTCGAAGCGGTGATTGAGAAATTGCAAGCCGCCGGGGCGCAGATCGAGGCGGGCGACGACCACATCCGCATCCGCAGCCAGGGTCGCCTCAAGGCGCAGAGTTTTCGCACCACCGAATACCCCGGCTTCCCCACCGACATGCAGGCCCAGTTCATGGCCTTGAACTGCATCGCCCAGGGCACCAGCAAGGTGACGGAAACCATCTTCGAAAACCGTTTCATGCACGTCAACGAATTGGTGCGCCTGGGGGCGAACATACAGATCGACGGCAAAGTGGCCGTGGTCGAGGGCGTCAAGGGCCTCTCGGGCGCCACCGTCATGGCGACCGATTTGCGCGCCTCGGCCAGCCTCGTCATCGCCGGTCTGGTGGCGGAAGGCGAAACCTGCGTGGACCGCATCTACCACCTCGATCGGGGTTACGATCGCATGGAAGCCAAGCTCAAAGCCTTGGGCGCAGACATCGAAAGAATCTCATGATCACGCTGGCCCTCTCCAAAGGACGCATCTTTGACGAAACCATGCCCCTGCTGGCCTCGGCGGGCATACAGGTGCTGGAAGACCCGGACAAATCACGCAAACTGATTTTGCCGACCAACCATGACGATGTGCGCGTGGTGCTGGTTCGCGCCTCCGATGTGCCCACCTATGTTCAGTACGGCGGCGCCGATTTGGGCGTCACCGGCCTGGACACCCTCATTGAGCATGGCGGCCAGGGCCTTTATCAACCGCTTGATCTGCGCATCGCCAAATGCCGCATGAGCGTGGCGGTGCCCGCAGGGTTTGACTATGCGGGCGCGGTGCGCAGCGGCTCGCGCCTCAAAGTGGCCACCAAATACGTGGGCATCGCCCGCGACTTTTTTGCCGCCAAAGGCGTGCACGTCGATCTGGTCAAGCTCTACGGCAGCATGGAGCTGGCCCCGCTCACCGGCATGGCCGACGCCATCGTCGATCTGGTCTCCACCGGCAGCACCCTCAAGGCCAACCAACTGGTAGAGGTCGAGCACATCATGGACATCAGCTCCAGACTGGTGGTGAACCAAGCCTCGCTCAAACTCAAGCAGGCCCCCATCCGGCGCATGCTCGAAGCCTTCGAGGGCGCTTTGTCGCCCAAGGCCGCCTAAGGGGCACACCCACATGGTTCAAGTCCTGCGACTCTCCACCGCCGCCCCCGACTTTGAAGCCGCCTTCCAGGCCCGGCTGCACTGGTCGGCAGACACCGACGCAGCCATCGAGCAGCGTGTCGCCGACATCCTGGCCGATGTGCGCCTGCGCGGCGATGCGGCGGTGCTCGAATACACCCGGCGCTTCGATGGCTTGCAAGCCGCCGACATGCGCCAGCTCGAACTCGGTGCCGATGAGCTCAAGGCCGCCTTTGTCAGCCTGCCCGCCGACCAACGCCAGGCGCTGCAAACCGCCGCCGCCCGCGTGCGCAGCTATCACGAGGCACAAAAGAAAGCCAGCGGCGAGAGCTGGACATACCGCGACGCCGACGGCACCTTGCTGGGCCAGAAAGTCACCCCCCTGGACCGCGTCGGCATCTATGTACCCGGTGGCAAAGCCGCTTACCCCTCCAGCGTGATCATGAACGCCATCCCGGCCCATGTCGCCGGGGTGCAAGAAATCATCATGGTCGTGCCCACCCCGCGCGGTGAAAAAAATCCGCTGGTGCTGGCCGCGGCTCATGTGGCTGGCGTCAGCCGCGCCTTCACCATCGGCGGTGCCCAAGCCGTGGCCGCCTTGGCCTATGGCACCGCCACCGTGCCCAATGTCGACAAAATCACCGGCCCCGGCAACGCCTATGTGGCCGCCGCCAAGCGGCGCGTCTTTGGCACCGTGGGCATCGACATGATCGCCGGGCCCTCCGAAATCCTCGTGCTGGCCGACGGCAGCACCCCGCCCGACTGGGTGGCCATGGACCTGTTCAGCCAGGCCGAACACGACGAGCTGGCCCAAAGCATTTTGTTGTGCCCCGACGCCGCCTACATCGACCGCGTGCAAGCCGAAATAGACCGCCTGCTGCCCGCCATGCCACGGCGCGACATCATCGAAAAGTCACTCAGTGGCCGTGGCGCGCTCATCCACACCCGCAGCATGCAAGAGGCCTGCGACATCTCCAACCGCATCGCCCCCGAACACCTGGAAATCTCCAGCCACCAGCCCGAACGCTTTGAGCCTTTGCTGCGCCACGCCGGGGCCATCTTCATGGGGGCCTACACCAGCGAATCTTTGGGCGACTACTGCGCCGGGCCCAACCATGTCTTGCCCACCAGCGGCACGGCACGCTTCTCCTCGCCGCTGGGCGTCTACGACTTCCAAAAACGCAGCAGCCTCATCCAGGTCAGCGAAACCGGCGCTCAAACCCTCGGGCAAATCGCCTCTGTCCTGGCCCACGGCGAAGGCCTCCAGGCCCACGCCATGGCCGCCGAATTTCGCCTCAAACCCAAATAATGGGGGCCAGGCCCCCATTCCCGCGCTGTGGCAAAAAAACGACCATTAATTGGGGTCAGACCCCAATTTCTGCACCGCTGACTTAAACCAGTTCTTTCAGCGCAGCGACCAGCGCCGCGCATTGAGCCGGGCTGCCCACGGTGATCCGCAAAAAATCGCTGATGCGCGCGGGTCGTGGAAAGTGGCGCACGATGATGGCCCGATCCCGCAGCGCCTGCGCCAGGTCTGCACCCCGATGGGCCGGGTGACGGGCAAAGATGAAATTGGCCGCCGATGGCAACACCTCAAACCCGATGGCTTGCAGCTCAGCCACCAGTTGCTCACGGGTCTGGATCACCCGCGCACAGCTGGCGCGGAAGTACGCATCGTCTTCGACCGAGGCTTGCGCCCCCGCCAGCGCCAGGCGATCCATGGGGTAAGAGTTGAAACTGTTCTTCACCCGTTCCAGCCCCTCTATCAGCTCGGCCTGGCCCAGGGCATAGCCCACCCGCAAACCGGCCAGCGAGCGGCTTTTGGAGAACGTGTGACAAACCAGCAAATTGGGGTAACGGTCGATCAGCCCCACGGCACTTTGGCCGCCAAAGTCCACATACGCCTCATCCACCAGCACCACCGCCTGCGGGTTGCCCGCCACCAATCGCTCGACCTCGCTCAATGGCATCGGCATGCCGGTGGGTGCATTGGGGTTGGGGAAGATGATGGCCCCGGCGGCTTGGCCGGGGGAGGGCAGGTAATCGTCGACCCGAATCGAAAAATCGTCCGCCAGCGGCACCGCACGGTGGCTTATGCCGTACAAACCGCAATACACCGGGTAAAAGCTGTAAGTGATGTCCGGGAACCAAAGGCCGCCCGGCCGATTCAGCAGTGCCAAAAAGGCGTGGGCCAGCACCTCGTCAGAGCCGTTGCCGACAAAAACCTGCGCCGGGCTCAGGCCGTGGTGCCGGGCCAGTGCCGCCTTCAGTGCGTCGGCATTGGGGTCGGGGTAAAGGCGCAAGCCCTCATCGGTGGCGGCCCGTATGGCCTCCAGCACCCGGGGTGACGGGCCATCAGGGTGCTCGTTGGTGTTCAGCTTGATCAGCTGGCTGATCTTGGGCTGCTCGCCCGGCACATAGGGGGTCAGGCCGTGAACCACGGCGCTCCAGTATTGGCTCATGAGGTGTCTTGACAAATCGGGAAGAAGCCCCCAAAGACGCGGCTTTTCAGAGGGTAGATGGTATCATGGGTATCCATTCACCCCCATTTGAAAAGCCCATGCGGCAAGCCCAAGTCGTACGCAACACCCAAGAGACCCGCATCACGGTTGGGCTCAATCTCGATGGCACTGGCCGCTCCAGCCTGTCCACAGGCATCGGGTTTTTTGACCACATGCTCGACCAGATCGCGCGCCACGGCCTCATCGACCTCTCGGTCAAGGCCGAGGGTGACTTGCACATCGACGGCCACCACACCGTGGAAGACGTGGGCATCGCCATCGGGCAAGCCTTGGCCCAGGCCATTGGCGACAAAAAAGGCATCCGCCGCTACGGACATGCCTATGTGCCCCTCGACGAAGCCTTGAGCCGGGTGGTGATCGACTTCTCAGGCCGCCCGGGGCTGACCATGCATGTCCCCTTCACCAGCGGCATGATCGGCACCTTTGACAGCCAACTCACCTACGAGTTTTTTCAGGGCTTGGTCAACCACGCCTTTATCACGGTGCACATCGACAACCTGCGCGGGCAAAACGCCCACCACCAGGCCGAGACGGTGTTCAAGGCCTTTGGCCGGGCCCTGCGCATGGCGGCCGAGCCCGATGCCCGGGCGGCTGGCACCATTCCCTCCACCAAGGGCAGCCTCTGAGCGACTGGCGCGCATGAACACGGTGGCGGTGATCGATTACGGCATGGGCAACCTGCGCTCTGTGGCACAGGCCGTCTTGTCTGCCGCCCACCACCACGGGGCCAACGCACTCATCACCGCCGACCCGGAGCAAGTGCGGCGGGCCGACCGGGTGGTGTTGCCGGGGCAGGGCGCCATGCCCGACTGCATGCGCGAGTTGCGCCGCTCCGGCCTGTGGGAAGCGGTGCTTGAGGCCGCTGACCAAAAACCCTTGTTCGGCGTTTGCGTGGGCATGCAAATGCTTTTGCAACACAGCGAAGAATCGCACGACGGCCAGCCCACCCCGTGTCTCGGTTTGTTGGCGGGCGATGTGGTTCGTTTCCAGCTGGAAGGCCAGCTGCAGGCCGACGGCTCGCGCTACAAAGTGCCTCAAATGGGCTGGAATCAGGTCTTGCAGACCCAGGCCCACCCGATCTGGAAGGGCGTGCCCGACCAGTCGTATTTCTACTTTGTGCACAGTTTTTACGCCCGACCGTCCGATGCGCGCCACATTGCTGGCCAAACCGAGTACGGCAGCCGCTTTACCTCGGCGGTCTGCCGCGATAATATTTTTGCAACTCAGTTTCACCCCGAAAAGAGTGCCGACCTTGGCCTGGCCCTGTATCGCAACTTTCTCTCCTGGAGCCCCTGAGCCCCTCCCTTTTCTTATGCCTCTGATAAGGCTTAGACCCATACCATGCTTCTGATCCCCGCCATCGATCTGAAAGACGGCCTGTGTGTGCGCCTCAAACAAGGCGACATGGCCCAATCCACCACTTTCAGTGAAAAACCTGCCGACATGGCCATGAGTTGGGTCCACAAAGGCGCACGCCGCCTGCACCTGGTCGACCTCAATGGCGCATTTGCCGGCAAGCCCCAAAACAACACAGCCATCCGGTCCATCCTCAAAGCCGTGGGCGAAGACATCCCGGTTCAACTGGGGGGCGGCATCCGTGACCTCGACACCATCGAAAAATACATCGATGGCGGCATACGCTACATCATCATCGGTACGGCAGCCGTCAAAAACCCCGGTTTTCTGAAAGACGCCTGCAGTGCCTTTGGCGGCCACATCATCGTCGGCCTCGACGCCAAAGACGGCAAGGTCGCCACCGACGGCTGGAGCAAGCTCACTGGCCACGAAGTGGTCGACCTGGCGCGTAAATTCGAAGACTATGGCGTCGAGTCCATCATCTACACCGACATAGGCCGCGACGGCATGCTCTCGGGCATCAACATCGAGGCCACGGTCAAATTGGCCCAGGCCCTCACCATCCCCGTCATCGCCTCGGGCGGCTTGGCGGGCATCGCCGACATTGAAAAATTGTGTGCCGTGCAAGACGAGGGCATCGAAGGGGTGATTTGTGGCCGCGCCATCTACACCGGCGACCTCGACTTCGAAGCGGCGCAGGCCCGCGCGGACGAACTGGACGCGGGCTGATGCTGGCCAAACGCATCATCCCCTGTCTGGATGTGACGGGTGGCCGGGTGGTCAAGGGCGTCAACTTTGTCGAATTGCGCGACGCCGGTGACCCGGTGGAAATTGCCGCTCGCTACAACGAGCAAGGCGCCGACGAGCTCACTTTTCTGGACATCACCGCCACCAGCGACGGGCGCGACCTCATCTTGCACATCATCGAGGCCGTGGCTTCGCAGGTGTTCATTCCCCTCACCGTCGGCGGCGGCGTGCGCACCGTGGAGGACGTCCGCCGCTTGCTCAATGCCGGGGCCGACAAAACCAGTTTCAACTCGGCCGCCATTGCCAACCCCCAAGTCATCCGCGACGCTTCGGCCCGATACGGCTCTCAGTGCATCGTGGTGGCCATCGATGCCAAACGCCGCTCCCCCCAGGACGAAGCCCGTACCGATGACCAAGGGCGCGAGATGGGGCCGGGTTGGGATGTCTACAGCCATGGCGGGCGCAAAAACGTGGGCCTCGATGCCGTGGCCTGGGCACGCCAGATGGCCGAGTTCGGTGCGGGAGAAATCCTGCTCACCAGCATGGACCGCGACGGCACCAAAAGCGGCTTTGACCTGGCCCTGACCCGGGCCGTCGCAGACGCGGTCGCCGTGCCCGTGATTGCCTCTGGCGGCGTGGGCAACCTCGATCACCTCGCCGACGGGGTGCAGCAAGGCGGGGCCGATGCCGTCTTGGCCGCCAGCATCTTTCATTACGGCGAATACACCGTGGCCCAGGCCAAAGCCCGCATGGCCGAACGCGGCATCCCTGTGCGGATCTAAGGAAGCTCTGCGCTGCGGTGGCACAATGCAGGCATGAGTACCCCCTCGCTGCCTTGGCTGGAACAAGTGAAATGGGACGATCAGGGCCTGGTGCCCGCGATCGCCCAGGAGCAGGGCTCAGGCCATGTGCTGATGATGGCCTGGATGAACCGCGAGGCTTTGCTCGAAACCGCCCGTTTGAAGCGTGCGGTGTACTACAGCCGGTCCCGCCAGCGGCTCTGGCGCAAGGGCGAAGAATCCGGCCATGTGCAACAAGTCCACGAGATCAGGCTCGACTGCGACCAAGACGTCGTCTTGCTCCAGGTCACCCAACTGGGCCACCAGCCGGGCATCGCCTGCCACACGGGCCGCCACAGCTGTTTCTATCAGGCCCTGGAAGGGGCCCCCGAGCAGGCGACATGGCGTGCCGTTGACCCCGTGCTCAAAGACCCGGAAAGCATTTACAAATGAACCCTCCCTCCAGCGCCGACACCCTGGCCCGTCTGGCCCAGGTCATCGAAAGCCGCCAACCTCACCGGGGCGGTGACCCGGAAAAAAGCTATGTGGCCCGCCTGCTGCACAAGGGGCCCGATGCCGTACTAAAAAAAATCGGCGAAGAAGCCACCGAAACCGTCATGGCGGCCAAAGACGCCCAGCATGGCGGTGACACATCCGGCCTCGTTCACGAAATGGCCGACCTGTGGTTCCATTGCATGATCGCTCTGGCCCAGCACGGCTTGCAACCCCAGCAAGTCATTGACGAATTGGCGCGTCGCGAGGGCTTGAGCGGTCTGGAAGAAAAAGCCCTGCGCAAAGTCAAAGATCGCGAAGCGCAAGAAAAAACCCCCTGATCGCCCCATAGCCCATGAACGCATCCCCCAACTGCATCTTTTGCAAAATCGTCGCCGGCCAGATCCCGTCGCGCAAAGTCTACGAAGACGATGAAATCCTGGCCTTTCACGACATCAACCCCTGGGCACCCGTTCATTTTTTGATCATCCCCAAAGCCCACATCCTCTCCATGTCGCATGTGGGCCCCGAGCACCAGGGCCTGCTGGGTCGCATGCTCACGCTGGCCCCCAAACTGGCCATTGAGCAGGGCGCCAACCCCTATCCCGACGGTGGGTTTCGCATTGTGACTAATACCGGCAAAGAGGGGGGGCAAGAGGTGCACCACCTGCATTTCCATGTCATGGGCGGGCCCCGCCCCTGGTTGCGCGGCTGAAACCGCCCTTTAACCCTGAAGCCCCTGACCGGCCAACGGCCAAGGCTACATGTCTTTAGGGCCGGGTTCGGCGACTGGGCTAGAATCTTCAATCTTGCACAGGAGGAATAAACATGGGTTCATTTTCGATCTGGCATTGGCTGATCGTGTTATTGATCATCGTGCTGATTTTTGGTACCAAGAAGTTAAAAAACATAGGCTCTGACTTGGGTGGTGCGGTCAAAGGGTTTAAGGATGGGATGAAAGAAGGGCACAACCCGGAAGACAAAACCCAGGCCGCTACCCCGGTGCAAGCCCCGTTGACCGAGGCCAAAACCACCATCGACGTCGAGGCCAAGACCAAGAGCTGATTTGTTCTTGAAGTGCGCGCATGATTGACCTGGGCCTGTCCAAAATGATGTTGATCGGGGTTGTGGCCCTGGTCGTCATCGGCCCTGAAAAATTGCCCCGCGTGGCCCGCACCCTGGGGGCTTTGCTGGGCAAGGCGCAGCGCTATGTGGCCGACGTCAAGGCCGAGGTCAATCGCTCGATGGACCTCGAAGAGCTGCGAAAAATGAAAGAATCCGTCGAATCCACGGCCCGCGAAGTCGGGCAACAGGTTCAGTCGGCGGCTTCCGATTTTGAACGCGAATGGCAGGAAAGCACCGCGGCCCTGACCGACGAGACCCCTCACGTTCCCCTCAGTACCCCGGCGCCCGAATACCGCCATCCGAACAAGAAGTGGCGCCTCAAGCGCGGTGCCGTTCCCCAATGGTACAAATCACGCCAGGGGGTGCGCTCCCATGCCCTGTCCGGCGCTGCCCGGGTCGCCCGCCATCGCCCCAAACCCATGGGGCCGCATTCCTGACATGAGCACCCAGACCCCCCCGCCCGAGGACGAACTGGCCGGCAGCGAACAACCGTTCGTCGCCCACCTCATTGAGCTGCGCGACCGCATCGTCAAGGCCATGATCGCCATCGCCCTCGCCGCCATGGTCCTGGGCCTCTACCCTGGCCCCGGGGCCCTGTACGACATCCTCGCCCAGCCCCTGGTGGCCCACTTGCCCGAAGGCGCGACCCTCATCGCTACCTCGGTCATCTCGCCCTTCCTGGTGCCCCTCAAGATTTTGCTGATGACGGCATTTCTCATCGCATTGCCGGTGGTGTTCTACCAGGCCTGGATGTTCGTGGCCCCGGGCCTTTATGCGCACGAAAAAAGATTGGTCATGCCGCTGGTCATCTCCAGCACCATTTTGTTCCTCGTGGGGGTGGCCTTTTGCTACTTCTTTGTCTTTGGCCAGGTGTTCAAGTTCATTCAGAGTTTTGCCCCCAAAAGCATCACTGCGGCCCCTGACATCGAGGCCTATCTGGGCTTTGTGCTGACCATGTTCCTGGCCTTCGGCCTGGCGTTTGAAGTGCCGGTGGTGGTGGTGGTCCTGGCCCGCCTGGGCATGGTGACCATCGAAAAACTCAAGGCCTTTCGCTCTTACTTCATCGTGCTGTCCTTCGTGATTGCGGCGGTGGTCACCCCGCCTGACGTGGTTTCGCAACTGGCCCTGGCCATCCCCATGTGCATCTTGTACGAGTTAGGCATCGTGGCGGCACGATTCTTCATAGAGCACACCAAGGCCCCCGAAGACAAGGAAACGGCGGCGCCGGAGCAGACGCCATGAAACGCCTGTGGCTGGTGTTCGCCCAGGCCGTCACGGTGGCCCTGGCGATCTGGTTTGTCGTCTCCACCCTCAAACCCCAGTGGACGGACCGTTACGCCTCTCGGCCCGGCCTGACCTTGCTCGAGTCCAATGGGCCTGTGGCGGCGGTGGCCCCCGGCAGCCTCAGCCCGGCGGCGCGCAAGGCCTCACCCGCTGTGGTGAGCATCAACACCCTCAAAGCCTCCGAGCGCCATCCGCAGGCGGCCGACCCCTGGTTCCGTTTCTTTTTTGGCGACCCTGACTCGGGCCCCCAAGCCGGCCTAGGCAGTGGCGTCATCGTGAGCCCCGAGGGGTACATCCTCACCAACAACCACGTCATCGAGGGGGCGGCAGAAATCGAAGTGGTGCTCACCGACCGCCGCCGTGCCCGCGCCAAAGTCATCGGCACCGACCCCGACAGCGACCTGGCGGTATTGCGCATCGAACTCGATCGCTTGCCGGTCATCACCTGGGGCAAGTCCGATCAGTTGCAAGTCGGTGACCAGGTCCTGGCCATCGGCAATCCTTTCGGGGTCGGGCAGACCGTCACCAGCGGCATCGTGTCGGCCTTGGGGCGCAGTCAATTGGGCATCAACACCTTCGAGAATTTCATCCAGACCGATGCCGCCATCAACCCCGGCAACTCCGGCGGGGCTTTGGTCGACATCCATGGCCACCTCATGGGCATCAACACCGCCATCTATTCCCGCTCCGGCGGCAGCATGGGCATCGGTTTTGCCATTCCGGCCCAAACCGCCCGCCAGGTGCTGGAGGGCCTGATCAAAGACGGTCAGGTCACCCGGGGCTGGATCGGTGTCGAACCCCAAGACCTCAGCGCAGACCTGGCGCAAACCTTTGGCCTGCCCTTGCGCGAGTCAGTGGTCGTCACGGGTGTCTTGCAAAACGGCCCGGCGGCCCGGGCGGGCATATTGCCCGGCGACGCATTGCTGCGCGTGGGCTCGCTAGACATCACCAACGTCAGCGAATTGCTCAGTGCCGTGGCCGCCCTCAAGCCTGGCGAACCCGCCCCCTTCAAGATATTGCGCCGCGACCGCGAGTTGGACATCCAGGTCACTCCCGCGCGCCGACCCAAAGCCCATGGCCCAGGCAAACGCTGAACCCATCGGCCTCGATGCCCTGTGCCAGGCGGCCCATGCCTTGTTGCAGCCCGATCGCTTCAAAGATTACGGCCCCAACGGCCTGCAAGTCGAAGGCAAACCCCAGGTCAGGCACCTCGTCTCTGGCGTCACGGCCAGCCTGGCGCTCATCGACGCCGCCATCGCCCAAGGGGCCGATGCCATCTTGGTCCATCACGGCTTGTTTTGGCGGGGCCAGGATGGCCGCGTCACCGGCTGGATGAAGCAGCGCCTCTCGCGTTTATTGGCCCACGACATCAGCCTGCTGGCTTACCACCTGCCCCTCGATGCCCACCCCCAACTGGGCAACAACGCCCAGCTTGCGCTCAAGCTCGGCCTGTCTGTGCAAGGGTGCTTCGGCGAGCAAGACCTGGGGCTGTGGGGCACGCCCACCCAAACCGACCCCGATGCCTTCATGGCACAGGCCCGTGCGCTCTTTGGCCGCGAGCCGGTGCTGGTGCAGCCCGACCCCCGCCGAACTTGGCGGCGCGTGGGCTGGTGCTCGGGCGGTGCCCAAAGTTATTTTGAAGCCGCCATCGCGGCAGGCGTCGATGTCTTCCTCACCGGCGAAATCTCCGAACCCCAGGCCCATCTGGCGCGCGAGACCGGGGTGTCTTTCCTGGCCTTTGGCCACCATGCCACCGAGCGCTATGGGGCCCCTGCCGTGGCCTCGCATCTGGCCGCCCAATTGGGGCTGACCCACCAGTTCATCGACATCCCCAACCCCGCCTGATGAACCCCATGCCCCATTTGCCCCTGGCCATCAGCGCTGGCGACCCGGCCGGCATCGGGCCCGAGCTGGTCTGGCAGGCCATCTTGCGCCAGCCCGATTGGGCCAGGCAGGCCTGTGTGGTGGGGCATCTGCCCGCCTTGCAACGGGCGCAAGCCCTCTTTCCGCAAGCCAGCGCCTGGCAACTCGAGGTCGTCTCCTCCCCCCCACTGAACTCTCCGCAACCCCACACTTTGCGCGTGGTCCCTGTGGCCCCTCACATGGACTTGGCCGAACTGCCCTGGGGCAGGGTAGGGCGGGCTGCCGGGCAAGTGGCCGCCGAATCGGTGCAGACCGCGGCCCGTCTGTGCCTGACGGGCCAGGCCCTGGGTTTGGTGACCGCCCCGATCCATAAACAATCGCTCGATCTGGCGGGTGTCCCTTACCCTGGGCACACCGAAATGTTGCAGCACGCCTGTGCCAGCCATCTGGGTGTGCAGGCTTGCGATCTGCCCGTGCGCATGATGCTGGCCACCCCGGCCTTGCGCACCGTGCTGGTCAGCATCCATGTCTCCTTGCGCCAGGCCATCGATGCCCTCACCCAAGAGGCCGTCTTGCAAACGCTGCGCATCACCCATGAGGCCGAAATGCGCTGGCGCGACACCCCGCCTCGCATCGCCGTCGCGGGCTTGAACCCCCATGCCGGCGAGGGCGGTTTGATGGGGCGCGAGGAAATCGAAATCCTCATGCCGGCCATCGAGCAGGCCCGCCGCGAGGGCCTTCAGGTCAGTGGCCCCCACCCGCCCGACACCGTCTTCATGCGGGCGCGGCACGGACCCGGCCACCCCGGCGAATTCGATGTGGTGCTGGCCATGTACCACGACCAGGGCCTGATCCCCATCAAATACCTGGGCCTGGACGAAGGCGTCAATGTCACCCTGGGCCTGCCCTGGGTGCGCACCAGCCCCGATCACGGGACTGCTTTTGACCTCGCAGGCAGCGGCCAGGCCAGCCCGGCCAGCCTGCTCTCGGCCTGGCGCATGGCCCGGGAAATGACCTCACAAAGCCCCTTGAATCCATGACCGTCTGTCAGCCTCATGCCATAAACCCCCTTGACAGACACGCTACAATGCTGAATTGACCGTGAATAGACGCATCATCGAGGATTTCCATGAGTGATAACGCAGTGGACACCAGCAAACGCACCTGGCTGATCGCCACGTCGTGTGCCGGTGCAGTCGGTGGCGCTGCCGTGGCAGTGCCCTTTGTCAGTACTTTCCAGCCCTCCGAGAAGGCCAAGGCCGCAGGCGCCGCCGTGGAGGTCGATATCTCTGCCCTCAAACCGGGCGAGAAACTCACCGTCGAGTGGCGCGGCAAGCCCGTCTGGATCATTCGCCGCACCCCCGAGCAACTCGAGTCTCTGCAAAAAACCGAGAACCAGCTGGCCGACCCCAAATCGCAGCGCAACCCCGCCGACCTCACCCCCGAGTACGCCCGCAACCAGGCGCGCTCGATCAAGCCGGAAATCTTTGTCGGTGTGGGCATCTGCTCGCACCTGGGCTGCTCACCGGTGGACAAGTTCCAACCCGGCGCACAGCCCTCGCTGCCCGATGACTGGGCGGGCGGCTTCCTGTGCCCCTGCCACGGCTCCACCTTCGACCTGGCCGGGCGCGTGTTCAAAAACAAACCCGCCCCTGACAACCTCGAAGTGCCGCCGCACATGTACCTCTCCGACAGCAAGTTGCTGATCGGGGAAGACAAGAAAGCCTAAGGGACGCAAGCATCATGGCCGAATTCAAAGAAATTTCTCCCAACGCTTCCGCAGGCGACAAACTCTTGAACTGGGTGGACAACCGCTTCCCCTTGTCCAAGATGTACAAAGAGCACCTCTCCGAGTACTACGCCCCGAAAAACTTCAACTTCTGGTATTTCTTCGGTTCACTGGCCCTGCTGGTGCTGGTGATCCAGATCGTGACCGGCATTTTTCTGGTCATGCACTACAAGCCCGACGCCGCGGTCGCCTTCGCCTCGGTCGAGTACATCATGCGCGATGTGCCCTGGGGTTGGCTGATCCGTTACATGCACTCTACCGGGGCCTCGGCCTTTTTCGTCGTGGTCTACTTGCACATGTTCCGTGGCCTCATCTACGGTTCATACCGCAAGCCGCGTGAACTGGTCTGGATTTTCGGTTGCGCCATTTTCCTGTGCCTGATGGCCGAAGCCTTCATGGGCTACCTGTTGCCCTGGGGCCAAATGTCTTACTGGGGCGCCCAGGTCATTGTGAACCTGTTTGCCGCCATCCCCTTTGTCGGCCCCGACCTGGCTCTGCTGATCCGTGGCGACTATGTGGTGTCTGACGCCACCCTCAACCGCTTCTTCAGCTTCCACGTCATTGCCGTGCCCCTGGTTCTGTTGGGTTTGGTGGTGGCGCACATCATCGCCTTGCACGAAGTGGGCTCCAACAACCCCGACGGCGTCGAGATCAAAGCCCACAAAGACGCCCAAGGCCGCCCGCTCGACGGCATCCCGTTTCACCCCTACTACACCGTGCACGACATCTTGGGTGTCAGCGGTTTTCTGCTGGTGTTCAGCGCCATTGTGTTCTTTGCCCCCGAGTTTGGCGGCTACTTCCTCGAATACAACAACTTCATCCCGGCTGACCCGCTCAAGACCCCGCCGCACATCGCCCCGGTCTGGTATTTCACGCCCTTCTATTCGATGTTGCGTGCCATCACCACCGAGATGATGTACGCCCTCATCCTCTGCGTTCTGGTTGCCGCCGTCCTGGGCGTCACCAAGGCCCGCCTCAGCGGGTTGCTCAAAGGCGCAGTCATCGGCGGTGCCGTGGTGCTGGTGGCCCTCATGCTGTCGATCGACGCCAAATTCTGGGGCGTGGTCGTCATGGGCGGCGCCGTCATCATCCTCTTCTTCCTGCCCTGGCTCGACCACTGCCCGGTCAGGTCCATTCGCTACCGCCCCGATTGGCACAAATACCTCTACGGCATCTTCGTGATCAACTTTGTGATCCTGGCCTACCTCGGTGTGCAGCCCCCGTCGCCCATCGGCGAGCGCGTCTCGCAAGTCGGCACCCTGTTTTATTTTGGCTTCTTCCTGCTCATGCCTTGGTGGAGCCGCATGGGCCAATGTAAGCCCGTGCCTGACCGCGTCACTTTTGCCGCCCACTGAGCCCGGAGTTTGAAGCCATGAAAAAAATCATCCTCAGTCTTCTCCTCTCTTGCGGTTTGTGGGCCGGTGTGGCCCAAGCCGGCGGCGGTGACACCATCCCTTGGGACAAAGTGCCCAACAAAACCAACGATCTGGGCGCACTGCAAAACGGTGCCAAGCTCTTCGTCAACCACTGCCTGAACTGTCACTCGGCCGCTTACATGCGGTTCAATCGCCTCAAAGACATCGGGCTGACCGAACAACAAATCAAAGACAACCTGCTGTTCACCACCGACAAAGTCGGTGAGACCATGAAGGCCAACATCAACCCCGCCCAGGCCAAAGAGTGGTTCGGTGCCAACCCGCCTGACCTCACCGTGATCGCCCGTTCGCGGTCCAGCCACAGCGGCACCGGTGCCGACTACCTCTATACCTATTTGCGCACTTACTACCGCGATGAGACCAAGGCCACCGGCTGGAACAACCTGGCCTTCCCCAATGTGGGCATGCCCCATGTCTTGTATGAGTTGCAAGGCGAGCGCCGCCCGGTGTTCGAGACCGTTCAAACGCATGGTCACGAAACCCATGTCCTCAAGGGTTGGGAGCAGGTCAAGCCCGGCACCCTCAGCCCGAAGCAGTACGACGAAGCAATGGCCGATTTGGTCAACTACATGAAGTGGATGGCCGAGCCCGCCCAAAACACCCGCGTTCGCATCGGTGTCTGGGTCATGATGTTCTTGCTCGTATTCATGGTCCTGGCCTGGCGCCTCAATGCCAGCTTCTGGAAAGACATCCGCTGACCCGGCGTTTCCATTTCTCGTTTACCTCGGTCGGAATGTGTGCCTCACACACGCTCCGACCGTCTTTGTTGATAGGAGCCTGATCTTATGATGGTGCTTTACTCCGGAACCACCTGCCCGTTTTCTCATCGCTGCCGTTTTGTCCTTTTTGAAAAGGGCATGGATTTCGAGATTCGCGACGTCGACTTGTACAACAAGCCCGAAGACATCGGTGTGATGAACCCCTACGGCCAGGTGCCGATTCTGGTTGAGCGCGACCTCATCCTCTACGAGTCCAACATCATCAACGAGTACATCGACGAGCGCTTTCCCCACCCGCAACTCATGCCCGGTGACCCGGTCGATCGGGCCCGGGTGCGTTTGTTCCTGCTCAACTTCGAAAAAGAGCTCTTCACCCACGTCTCCCTGCTCGAAACCCGCCACGCCAAAGGCCTGGAAAAGCCCATGGAGAAGGCGCGCTCGCACATCCGCGATCGCCTCACCCAGTTGGCCCCGGTGTTTCTGAAAAACAAGTTCATGCTGGGCGATAACTTCTCCATGCTCGATGTCGCCATCGCCCCCTTGCTGTGGCGCCTCGACCACTATGGCATCGAGTTATCCAAAAACGCCGCCCCCCTGCTCAAGTATGCCGAGCGCATCTTCTCCCGCCCGGCCTACATCGAGGCGCTCACGCCCTCGGAAAAAGTCATGCGCAAATAAAGGGCAGGGCATGGACGCCAGCAATGTGCCTTCCACCCGCCCTTACCTGATCAGGGCCTTGTTCGAGTGGTGTACCGACTCGGGCTACACCCCCTATCTGGCGGTCATGGCCGATGACAAAGTACAGGTGCCACGCGAGTTTGTCAAAAACGGCGAGATCGTGCTCAACATCAGCCCCGATGCCACCAGCGGCCTTGAGCTGGGCAACGAGTGGATCGAATTCAAAGCCCGCTTCAACGGCGTGGCGCGCGACATCATGGTGCCGGTCGATCATGTGCTGGCCATCTATGCCCGCGAAAACGGGCAGGGCATGGCCTTCCCGACCCCGGTGCCCCCTGTGGGCGGCCCGCTCGATCAGCCCCCCGGTGGCGACCCCAAGCCACCCGAGCCTCCCCCACAAAACCCGCGGCCCACACTCACACGCATCAAGTAGTTAGAATAGTGGGTTACGCCCCCGTAGCATGAAGGTCGTGCAGTTGATTTGTAATCATCAGGTAGCGGTTCGATTCCGTTCGGGGGCACCAGATACCTTAGTCCCTATCCCCCTCTTTAAGTGATTGATCTAAGCCCTTGCGGGCACTGTTTCATAGCTTGAGCTACTTGGCGCTTCCTGGCCAATTTGGTCACCGTGGTCCATTCGGTACCCATGCATGCCCCTTGCCCTGGGCTTGCACACTAAGCCCACTGCGCCACCAGTCTTCTGATGAAGACCAATTGATTTATTTTTAGTTTTGACCCATTGAGTGAACCATTTTTTATCGGATAGAGGGCTAAAAGTGTGCCCATGGTTTGTTTTGTCTAAGACAAATATGATATTCTCTATCAAGTTAATCAAAGAAAAGAGCTCATGGCCAACGCCACGATTTCTTGGACGACACCCGGAACCGGGATTTCCGGTGTGGCCGTCAACGCCAATATCACCATACAGTTCACCTCGCAAGTGAGGCCTGGGCGTGGCGTCATCGAGTTGCGCGACCTTGACACCAAAACGGTGGTGGAGACTTTCGATGTTCAGGGCAGCAACCGGCTCACATTGTCCACTGCGCCCCAACCAGGGGTCTCGACCCTCACCATCGATCCCACTTCCACGTTAAGAGTGGGTGGGCGTTACACGGTGTCGATCCCGGGCGGTACTTATGTCGATTTGGGCATGGGAGGCTGGCCCTACGGCAACGTCACCGGCTCGACTGTGATCAATTTCACTGTGGCGGCCACAGACACGGTGGCGCCTGTGGTGGTGACGGCCCCGACACAAAAGATTTCTACCGATGCCAACCTCTCGGTTCGATTTGATGAGCCTGTGGCACTGGGAAATGGCAACATCACTTTGTACGAGGGGTCGCCGTCCTCCGGCAGAATCATCGAAACATTCGCCGCGAACAGCCCCCGGGTGACCGTCTCTGGCTCCACCATCACCTTGGACCCTGCCGCGTCACTGGGCAAATACAAAACTTACTCCCTGTCCTTTGCGTCGGGGGCCGTCAAGGATTTGGCGGGTAATGCATATTCGGGCACAGTCACTTTCA
>JBEBAJ010000016.1:0-18142 GCA_041158965.1 Pseudomonadota bacterium
GCGCGGGGTCGACATCGGCGCCACCGAAATCATCGTCACCATCACCCCCACCTACAGCGGCTGCCCCGCCATGTCGCAAATCCATGACGACATCGTGCGCGTCCTGGCCGAACACGGCCACAACGCCAAAGTGCACACCCAACTCTCACCGGCCTGGAGCACCGACTGGATGGACGCCGTCACCCACCGCAAACTGCGCGACTACGGCATCGCCCCGCCCACCGGTGGCGCCCCCGTCTCCCACGCCTCCACCGTGCGCATCGCACGCCTTCGCCCCGCCGAAGTCGTTCCATGCCCCCGCTGCCACTCCAACGACACCACGCAAACCTCTTACTTTGGCTCTACCGCCTGCAAGGCCATGTACAAGTGCCTGACTTGTCTGGAGCCCTTTGACCACTTCAAGCCCCACTGAAACCCCCCATGAGCGCACCCACCTTTCATGACCTCACCGTGGTGGCCATCGAGCCAGAGGCCGACCAGGCCGCCGCCATCACTCTGCAAGTCCCCCCTGAGCTGCGCGACACCTTCGCATTCCAGCCTGGCCAATTCATCACCGTGCGCGAGCACATCGACACCCAAGAATTGCGGCGCAACTACTCACTGTGCGCCACCCCGGCCTTGCTGACGCAGCACGGCCAAATTCAGATCGGGGTCCGTGCGGTCGAAGGCGGTCGCATGTCCAACCGACTCGTCGGCCACTTGAAAGTGGGCCAGAAACTGGCCATCGCCCCCCCCGAAGGGCGGTTTGTGATCCGCCGCCCACGGGCCCTGCACCGGGTCGGCTTTGCCGCCGGCTCTGGCATCACCCCCATCCTCTCCATCCTCACCCACACCCTCACCCAAAGCCCGCGCGCCAAATTCACCCTGGTCTACGGCAATCGGCGCATGGACAGCGTCATGTTCAACGAAGCGCTGCAAGACCTCAAAGACCAATTCCCCGACCGCCTAACCCTCATTCATGTCTTATCGCGCCAGGCCCAAGAAGTACCCCTGCTTGAAGGCCGCATCGACGCCGACAAAGTGCGCGCACTCATGCAGGTCTTTCTGCCCGTCAAAAGCATGGACGAGGTCTTCATCTGCGGCCCCGAAGCCATGATCGAAGCCACCGAAAGCGCCCTGCTCGGCGCTGGCGTCCCCGCCGACCGTGTACATGCCGAACGCTTTGCCAGTGCCGCCTCGCCCGCCCGTGCCCCCCGGCGCAGCGCGCCCGAGACAGGTGCCGGCATCAAACTCAGCATCATCGCCGACGGCAAACGCCACGAGATGCGCATGCACCCCGAAGACCACATCCTCGATGTGGCCCTCCAGGCCGGACTCGACCTGCCCTACTCCTGCAAAGCCGGGGTATGTTGCACCTGTCGCGCCAAAGTCATGGCTGGCGCAGTCACCATGAGCAAAAACTTCACCCTCGAAGACGACGAAATCCGTCAGGGCTTTGTCCTCAGCTGCCAAGCCTGCCCCACCACCGATGAGGTGGTGCTCAGCTTTGACGAACGCTAAGGAAGCTCTGCAAAACTCGCTGCGTGCAAGTTTCGCCCAAAATCGGGATGCCATCCAGGCCCACTCCAACGCCTTGTACATGATCAAACCCTGGCCGTCTAGCAGCGCACATTAGGGCGCAGGTTTGAAGCGGGTCAAACCCCGGCAGTTAACCGATCATCCAGTCGGCGCACAATCTCCATGGTGGCCGCACTCTGATTCATCGTATAAAAATGCAAACCTGGCACACCCGCACACACCAGCTGGTCGCACAAATCGGTCACCACCTCCAGGCCAAAAGCCCGAATCGATGCCACATCATCGCCATAAGCCACCAGGCGCTGGCGTATCCAACGCGGAATCTCGGCCCCGCAAGCGTCTGAAAAACGCAGCAACTGCGACGAACTGGTGATCGGCATGATGCCCGGCACGATCGGCACATGCACCCCCAGCCGATCGACCTCCTCCACAAACCGAAAATACGCATCGGTGTTATAGAAATACTGCGTAATGGCCGAATCTGCCCCCGCCTTCACCTTGATCGCAAACGCCTGCAAATCGGCCTGCGGTGACTTGGCCTGCGGATGCACCTCCGGGTATGCCGCCGCCTCAATATAAAAATCCGTTCCGGTTTCCGCCCGAATGAATTCAATCAAATCGCTCGCATACTGAAACTCTCCGCCGGCACCATAGCCGCTGGGCAAATCGCCGCGCAAAGCCACCAAGCGCCTCACCCCCATGTCCCGCAGCTGCTGCAACTGCTCACGCACCCGTGCGCGCGTCGCGCCAATGCAGGAAAAATGCGAAGCCGCCTGATGCCCCTCCGCCTGAATCTCTCCCACAGTCGCAAAAGTCCCCTCATGGGTCGAACCACCGGCACCATAAGTCACCGAGCAAAACTCAGGCTTCAAGGCATACAAATCGCTGCGCGCTTGGCGCAACTTCTCCTTGCCCTCAACCGTCTTGGGGGGAAAGAACTCAAAGCTCAAGGGCGTGTTCATCGCTCATCCTTCACACTGGGCGCGGCGACGCGCCCAAATAAAAAATTCATGGTTGCCGTCACCGCCCGCAATCGGGCTGTCCAGCCACTGCAAACATTGCAAACCCGCATCGTCACAGGCCTGCATCATGCGCTCGCGCACCACCTCGTACAAAGCCGGGTCTTTCACCACACCGCCTTTGCCCAACTGGCCCGGTTGCAATTCAAACTGCGGCTTCACCAACACCAGCAACTGCCCTTCAGGCGCCAACTGTGCGGCCAGCGCAGGCCATACCAGACTCAGTGAAATGAACGACAAATCACCCACCACCAAGTCAAACGACTGTCCCCCCAAACGCGGGTCCAGGTCCTGCAACTCGCGGGCATTCACCCCTTCCAGCGCAGTCACCCGGGGGTCAGCCTGCAAGCTCGGGTGCAACTGCCCGTGCCCCACATCCACACCCACCACATGGCGCGCCCCTGCTCGCAGCAACACATCGGTGAACCCCCCCGTGCTCTGCCCCACATCCAGGCACCGCCAGCCCCGCACATCCAGCCCACACACGGCCAGCGCGCCCTCCAGCTTCAGCCCCCCGCGCGACACATAGCGCAACTCTGCGGCATCCATCAGGCGCAACTCTGCATGGGCGGGCAACTCCTCGCCGTTTTTACGCACCGGCTGAAACGCCGCCACCCCCACGCGCCAATCGACACCGGCGCTGATCAACCGCTGGGCTTGCGAGCGTGAGGCCGCCAGGCCCCTCTCGACCAACAGCTGATCGGCCCGCATCGGTGTCCCTCAATAGCGATACGAGTCGGGCTTATAAGGCCCCTGCTTGGGCACGCCAATGTACTCGGCCTGGCCATCGGTCAACTCCGTCAACTTGGCCCCCACTTTTTTCAGGTGCAGGCGGGCCACCTTTTCATCCAGGTGCTTGGGCAACACATACACCTTGCCCGTGTCATAGCTGTCGGGGTGGCTAAAGAGTTCAATCTGCGCAATCGTCTGGTTGGCAAAGCTAGAGCTCATCACAAAACTCGGGTGACCCGTGGCACAACCCAAATTCACCAACCGGCCTTTGGCCAGCATGATGATGCGCTTGCCATCCGGGAAGATGATGTGATCCACCTGCGGCTTGATCTCTTCCCACGTGTACTTCTCCACCGACGCAATATCAATCTCATTGTCAAAATGGCCGATATTACAAACGATAGACTGGTCTTTCATTTTCAGCATATGTTCATGCGTGATCACATGCTTATTGCCCGTGGCGGTCACAAAAATATCCGCCTGGCTACAGGCCTCATCCATCGTCACCACCCGATAGCCTTCCATCGCGGCTTGCAGGGCATTGATCGGGTCAATCTCAGTCACCCACACCTGCGCCGACAACGCACGCAAGGCCTGGGCGCTGCCCTTGCCCACATCCCCGTAACCGCACACCACGGCCACCTTGCCCGCAATCATCACATCGGTCGCGCGCTTGATGCCATCCACCAGCGACTCCCGGCAACCATACAAATTGTCGAACTTGCTCTTGGTGACCGAATCATTCACATTAATGGCACGGAACATCAGCGTCCCCTTGGCCGACATCTCCTTCAACCGGTGCACACCCGTGGTGGTCTCTTCCGTCACGCCGATGATCTGGGCGCTCTTGCGGCTATACCAAGTCGGGTCCTGCGCCAACTTCGCCTTGATCGAGTTGAACAGACAAATCTCTTCCTCGCTGCCCGGGTTCGCCAACACCGAAGCGTCACGCTCAGCGCGCTTGCCCAAATGCATCAGCAAAGTCGCATCGCCACCATCGTCCAAAATCATATTCGGGCCTTCGCCCTCGGTGTTGGCAGCGCCAAATTCAAAAATCCGGTGCGTGTAATCCCAATACTGCGCCAAGTTCTCGCCCTTGATGGCAAACACCGGCGTCCCTCTGGCGGCAATCGCGGCGGCCGCATGGTCCTGGGTCGAATAAATATTGCAGGAAGCCCAACGCACCTGTGCGCCCAGGGCTTGCAGTGTCTCAATCAGCACAGCGGTCTGAATCGTCATGTGCAAAGAACCCGTGATCCGCGCGCCCTTCAGGGGCTGCTTGGCCGCGTACTCCTCGCGTATGGCCATCAGGCCGGGCATCTCGGTTTCGGCAATCGCGATTTCTTTGCGGCCCCAATCGGCCAAGCCGATATCGGCAATCACGCAATCAGTGGGCAATACATTTTTCAGGGGTGCGTTCATAAAAGTGGTTCCTTGCAATGGGACAAACACTCTGGCGCACGGGTTCACAGGGCTCACCGCACTGCACAGAGTGGATGAGCGTCGTTGCTGAAGAAAAGGTCCGAGCCTCACGCCTGACGGCGCTGCAACGCTCCTCGGATGCCACTATCGTAACATAAAGCAGTATTCAAGACACTGTGCAAGACATCCAACGAAGCCGCGCTGGCCCAGACGCAGCGCGATTTGCAGAGTGATTTGCAGCGCCTCCTTGACCACCCCATAAAAATAGGTCGAATTAAAAAAATCATTTAAAAATACCAAAGTTATCAATATAATGGGGGCATTGATTCTCTGGCATCACAAATCATGCCCTTCGAGTTTTACTCCAACCTGCAACGCCGCATCCGGGCGCTCCTGCCCCCGCAGCTGCAAACCGTCGGCGACTTCCATTTTTTCTGCTTCACCAGCTGCAGCCTGTTCTTCCTCGGCCTCCTTTGCCCCTGGATGGCCATACTCGGGCTGACCAGCATCTCCTGGGCCACCGGCCTGGGCTCACTGGCCTGCGCCCTCATCGCCCGCGCGCGCATACAAGGCCTGCGCCTGCACCTGGCCAGCCAGTTTTACCAAGCCACCTTGCTCAGCCTCATTCTCTTTAGCACCTGGCAAATGGGTGGACTCTCCTCCCCCGCCATGGTCTGGCTGGGCATCGTCCCCCTCCTGCCCTGGTTCACCATGAACCGGCGTTGGACCTTCGCCTGGCTCATGGCGGCCTTTTGCAGCGTATGGGTCTTTCTGGCCCTGCATTTCCAAGGCTGGCTAGACGCAAAACCCGGCTTCACCGACATCGACCTATGGGTCAGCGCCACCATGTACGGCCTGCTCTGCCTCACCCAGGGCATCTTGCTCGTCACGCTCGACACCGCCGACGCCGACAACCTGCGCGCCATGGAGCAATCCGCCATACAGCTCAGCGAGGCCAATGCCAAACTGCGCGAAGCCAGCCGCCACAAAGACCAATTTCTCGCCATGGTCAGCCATGCCATGCGCACCCCCTTGAACGGGGTCAAAGGCTATCTGGGCTTGCTGGCCGACCGACCTGAACTCGGGCCGGCCGCCCAAGAAGAAGTGGCTGGCGCGCAAAACGCGGCCTCACACCTGCTGACCGTCATCAACGATCTCCTCGACCTCTCCCAAATCAGCCAAGGCCGCTTCTCCCTCAGCCCCCAAGCCATGGACTTGCGCCACATGGTGCGCCAAATCTTTCGAACACTCGAAACCCATGCCCAAGGCATGGACCTCGCCTACACCCTGCACATTGACGACCACGCCCCCACCTGGGTGCGCGTCGACCCCGATCGGCTGGCGCAAATCCTCATCAACCTCTTGGGCAATGCCATCAAATTCACCCCCAAGGGCGAAGTCTCTCTGCACCTCTACACCGAACACGCCGACTCCAAACAAGCCACATTGCGCTTCGAAGTGCGCGACAGCGGGGCGGGCATCGAAGCTGACCAAATCGAACGCATCTTCGAGCCCTTCTACCAGGCCCACGGGTCCAGGTGTCACGACGAAAGCCTGCGCGGCAACGGCCTGGGGCTGGCCATCTCGCGCGGCTTGGCACAGGCCATGGGCGGCCAACTCGGGGTGCGCAGCGAACCCGGCGTAGGCTCTTGCTTCACGCTCCAAGTCACCCTGCCCCTCACCCAGCCGCCACAAACCACCTTGGCCCCCTCAGGCACAGCCACACCCGCCACCGACCCCTACCCTTACCGCATCCTGCTGGTTGACGACCAACCCGTCAACCGCGCCGTCCTCGCCGCCACCCTGCAAAAAGCACTGCCCCAGGCCGTGCTCTCGCAAGCCGATGGCGGCCAAAGCGCCCTGCACATGCTGCACGAACACGACTACGACCTCGTGCTGGTCGACCTCATCATGCCCGACATCAACGGCGTCGAAGTCGTCCGCCGCACCCGACAATTCCACCAACCCCAACGGCGAGACGTCCCCTTCATCGCACTCACCGCCAACGTCGCCCCAGAAGCCGTCCAAGAATGCATGGCCGTTGGCATGGTCGAAGTACTCCCCAAACCCTTCAACCGCCAAGGGCTCTTGTTCGCCATCCAAACCCACGCCCGGCGCCAACCCCAGCCCGCCGCCACGGCCAGCACCTAAAATCTGGGCCACCCGACGCCTGTGGCGTCCACACCCGCACCATCAGGACCCATCCCCGTGACCCACGCCCCCGAAACCCGGCGACGCCGCACCTTTGCCATCATCTCCCACCCCGACGCCGGCAAAACCACCCTCACCGAAAAACTCCTGCTGTTCTCGGGCGCCATCCAAATCGCCGGCTCTGTCAAAGCCCGCAAAGCCTCCCGCCACGCCACCAGCGACTGGATGGAAATCGAAAAACAGCGCGGCATCTCGGTCGCCTCCTCGGTCATGCAAATGCAATACCGCGACCACGTGGTCAACCTGCTCGACACCCCGGGCCACAAAGACTTCTCTGAAGACACCTACCGCGTCCTCACCGCGGTCGACTCGGCCCTCATGGTCATCGACGCCGCCAACGGCGTCGAAGCCCAAACCCGCCGCCTCATCGAAGTTTGCCGACAACGCGACACCCCCATCCTCACCTTTGTCAACAAAATGGACCGCGAAGTCCGCGACCCGCTCGACATCCTCGACGAAGTCGAGCGCGAACTGGGCATGCCCTGCGTGCCCATGACCTGGCCCGTCGGCCAAGGCAAACGCTTTGGCGGCATCATCAACCTGCGCACCCAAACCATGACCGTCTTCGAAGCCGGCAGCGAGCGCCTGCCCCAAGACTTCGAAAGCATCCCCCTGTCAGAAACCGACCGCCTTCGGGAACGCTTCGGCCAGGAATTTGACGACGCCATTGAGAGCATGGAACTCGCCACCGGCGCCTCCCCCGCCTTCGACCACCAAGCCTTCTTGGCCGCCAAACAGACCCCCGTGTTTTTTGGCTCGGGCGTCAACAACTTCGGCGTCATGGAAGTCCTCGACGCCCTCGTCGATCTCGCGCCATCGCCGCGCCCACGCAAAAGCACGCTGCTGGTCAACCGCCAAACCGTCGAAAAAATCATCCAGCCCGAAGACGATGGCTTCTCCGGCGTCGTCTTCAAAGTACAGGCCAATATGGACGCCAACCACCGCGACCGCATTGCCTTTGTGCGCGTTGCTTCCGGCCAATACAAGCCCGGTATGAAACTGAAGGTCCAGCGCACCGCCAAAGAACTGCGACCCACCTCGGTCGTCACCTTCTTATCGCAACGCCGTGAAGCCGTCGACGAAGCCTACGCCGGCGACATCATCGGCTTCACCACCCATGGCGGCGTCCAACTCGGCGACACCATCACCGACGGGGCCTCCTTGCAATACACCGGGTTGCCCTTCTTTGCCCCCGAATTGTTCATGACCGTGCTGCTCAACAACCCCTTGCGCACCAAACAATTGCAACAAGGGCTGGAACAACTCGGCGAAGAAGGCGCCATCCAGGTCTTCAAACCTGAAGCTGGCGGGGCCATGCTCCTGGGTGCCATCGGCCAATTGCAATTTGAGGTCGTGCAACACCGCCTTAAAACCGAATACGACTGCGACGTGCGCCTCGAAGGTTGCCAATACACAGGGGCCCGCTGGATCACCGCCGACAGCCCTGCCGAGCTGCGCGAATTTTGCAACGCCTACCCCCAGCGCATGGCCCTCGATGCCGCAGGCACACTCGCATACCTGTGCACCTCCCCCTACGACGTGCGGCTCGCGCAAGAGCGCTTCCCCAAAATCCACTTCCATCCACTGCGCGAACACGCCGGCTTAAGCCTGGGCAATGCGGGCTGAACGCGCATGAACACCCACAGCGCCACGCTGCACTGGACTGAACACAGCCAACCCCGTCAAGCGCTATGGCAAACCGACAACGGTGCCCGCCTGCCCACCCGCATCGAAATCTGCACCCAACTCGACCCGGCTCAAGCCCACCGTCTGGCCAGCGCCGGCAGCGGCCTCTTGTGGCGGGGTGATTTCCACCATGCCCGCCAACTGCTTCAGGCCATTTCAGCGCGCATCGACGCCGCCACCCAACGCCAACGCCAGCGCACCCCACCGACCCCGCCCAACGCTGGCAGCGCATTTGCCGCCCACCGGCAAACGCAAATCCTGCGTGCCCGCGTGCTGGGGCAACTTCTCATCGAACTTGACGGCCAATACCGCATCGCCTTGCCCCGTGCCCCCGACGTCCGCCTGCCCTGCACCGAAGCATGGGGCCCTCCCGACGGACAACCCCGCGTACTCCCCTTGCGCGCCCTCTTGGGCCTCATCGGCGCACACCAGTGGCGCAAAACCGGAGTCCCCATCGCCGCCCTGGGCGGCGCTCGCATCCACCCCCACTTCGGCGTGTTCTCCCCCGTGCGCGGCGAATACCTCGAGCTCATTGCCAAAGCCCCCCTCCCTGCCGCCCTGGCCCACTGCCCCCTCGCCTTTGACATCGGCGTAGGCACAGGCGTCATCAGTGCGGTGCTACTGCGCCGCGGCGTCCCCCGCTTTCTGGCCACAGACCTCTCCCCCCGCGCCATCGCCTGCGCCACAGACAACCTCCAACGACTGGGCTTTGGCCATCGGGTCGAACTGCGACACACCGACCTCTACCCCCCAGGCCAAGCCGCCCTGGTCGTCTGCAACCCGCCCTGGCTACCAGGCCAACCCGGCTCCGTGCTGGACCAAGCCATCTACGACCCCGACAGCGCCATGCTGCGCGGGTTTCTCAACGGCCTGCCCGCACACCTCTGCCCAGACGGCGAAGGCTGGCTGGTGCTCTCAGACCTGGCCGAGCATTTAGGCCTGCGCACCCGAGCCCAATTGATGGACTGGATCAAGCAGGCAGGCTTGCGCGTGATCGGTCGGCTCGACACCCGAGCCCGCCACCCCAAAACCCAAGACGCCAGCGACCCGCTGCATGCAGCCCGGGCGGCTGAAGTCACCACCCTGTGGCGGGTGGGGCCAGGAATTCAAAAATGAAATGAACAAGCCCCACACTTTGTTACAAAACTGACCCTTTGTGATGATGGTGCGTATTTCAAGTGGAGACCCAATTGGAGGTGCATGGACATCTAACGAATTCATGGGCTGGAGCCCCGGCCTTTGGGGGTAGGCAGGTGGCGTAGGCGTGCGGGCAGGTGCGATGGGTCAGGCTGTGCCACACAGGTTTTATTTAATAATAAATATATGTAATGATCGGTTAATTGTATTGCTAATTAATACAAAATGGGTTTAATATACATGCTTTCATGGTGACAACCAACGAGAGACCGCATGACCAAGCACCAGACTGAAGCAAGCAAAGAGCCAAGCAAGGAAGTGAGCTTTGCAGGCATCGATGACACCATGGCGCAGGCAGCCAACCCTAACGAGCCGCAGGGTTTGAAGCGCCGCCATTTCATGGGGGCTGTGCTGGCGCTGGATGCTGCCGCGCTGCTGGCGGCCTGTGGTGGTGGGGGTGGGGGTAGTTCGGCGCCCACCCACTATCAATGGGTGGTGACGACGTTGGCAGGGACGGGATCGACTGAATTTGCCGATGGCACGGGCGGAACGGCGACATTTCATACACCCAGAGGGATTGCTTTGGACGCCAATGGCAATGTGTATGTGGCCGACCTAAGCAACCACCGCATACGAAAAATCACTGAGGCGGGTGTAGTTAGCACCCTGGCAGGAGCAGGGACATCGGGCGCGACAGATGGAATAGGTGGCACAGCGACATTTAACTCCCCTTCAGGCGTTGCTGTGGACACCAGTGGTAATGTGTATGTGGCAGACAAAGACAACCAACGCATTCGAAAAATCACTGCGGCGGGCGTGGTTAGTACCTTGGCAGGAACGGGGGCCACAGGCGCTGACGATGGCACAAGCGGCACAGCGACATTTAACTCCCCTTTTGGCGTTGCAGTGGATACCAGCAGTAATGTTTATGTCGCTGATAGTGACAACAACTTGATTCGAAAAATCAACTCTGCAGGCGTGGTCAGCACTGTGGCAGGTGTAGCGGGGGTGGCAGACTATTTAGATGGCACTGCTGGGACGGCGACATTCAACTCCCCTTTAGGCGTTGCTGTAGACACGTTTGGCAATTTGTATGTGGCTGATTTAAATAATTTTGTCATTCGCAAAATCACACCTGCAGGTGTGGTCAGCACTTGGGCAGGAACGGCAGGGAGCGCAGGTGCTGTCAATGGCTCGGCGGGAACAGCGTCCTTCTACTACCCCACTGGCGTCGCCGCAGACACCAACGGTGCGGTTTATATCGCAGATATCTATAACCACCTGATCCTCAAGATCAACCCTGAGGGCGTGCTCAGCACTTTAGCGGGGGCTGGTTCGAACGGTTATGTCAATGGCACGGCGGCAACAGCAAAATTCAACGACCCTGCATGCATCGCAATTGACAATGGCGGGTCAGTTTATGTGGCCGATCAGACAAACAACTCCATACGCAAAATCGTTCGGACTCATTTGGGATAGCCGGGTGCTAAAACAATGTTCGAGACTCTGCCCAGCAGCAATGTACGCATCGCACCCTATCACTCGTTTGCAGAGCACCATGCCTTGAGGTGGATGAGGGTCACAGGTGCGGTCAAAGAAAACGACCCAGAAATCGAAGTGTCGCTGGGCTCAGACGACCCTGGCATCTTCTCCACCGATCTTGAAATCGAGTTTTATCATCTCTTCTATGCGCTGAAGCAATCGGGGCGTTCAGAAGACGAAGCATTGGCCCGTTTGGCTCGCATCAACGACCGTGGCCGAATTTACCGATTTCATCCGTACACTTGATGCATGACGATAGCGCTTTACTTGAAACAACTAAAGTTCATTTCATGAAGCCAAGCCACACAAAAGTGGCTTGGCAAAAATTCGCAATACAGTATGCATTGACATCTTGAGACTTTATCGTTAAATTGAGAATTTGATCGTGCCTGGGTCGTTTGCAGGCTCTACCTATTGCAAACTGACTGGAGGCACTATGCGCATCGCCATTGTTGACGGCCCAACCACACTGGCCCTCTTGCAAGAATTGATTCCTTTAGCGAAAAGGGGTGGCGTCACAATCAATGTCGCGTGGGTTCGGCCCAACCAACTCATTGATACCTTGGTCAACCACCCGGAAAGAATGGCCAGATTGCGCTATGGCATCAGTTTTGCGCACACCAACCCTTATACCATTCAACAAATTTGGGGGGCTGGCATTGAATGTATCGTCGCCCAACCCTCACCACCTCGGGTGTTCCACCCGAAGGAGTATTTTCTTTGCGGCAAGAATTGGTCAGCGGCCCTCATTGGCAGCTCAAACCTGACGGCAGGTGGTTTAGGGGGCATAGGCAACAGGCCCGGCAATGAGGAATCTTCGATGTTTTTCTTTCATGGCACTGTGGAAAAAAAAATGACCCAAACCAGAACTGTCTTGCAGAATGCCTATGGATCAGCGGTGATCGCAGCCTCTGAAGGCAACTTGGCCGACCCTGAGATCGTTTCGCAATGGGGCGCCCAATCCGACGCCAAATACGCTGGGTTCAGCACCACAGTCGACCAAAAGCATCTCGATCGGTATACAAAGACATACAAGGCCGAACAAGATAAGAAATTCAAAGCAAACGCCGAAAAACGCAGGGTTAAGCTGGGCGAGTTGACCGATGACAAAAAGGGCTGGCTGTTGAACCTTTCATGGAAGAGCTATCTGGCCTTGCTCAAAGAAACACCTGACGAATTGGATGAACGGCTCACCATCCTGAGCGACACACTCAACATAATGAACGCAGCCAATCATCGTTTCACAGCCATTGCCCAAGCCAACGATCGTCTGGCCATCGCCGGGGTCATCAGGCAACGCAGCGACACGTCTGACCCATTGAACTGGTTTTTGTTCGGCAACATGAGTCAAAACCCGGGCGAATTCAAAAAGATGTTGATTCAGCCAGATGCGCAATGGAAGCGACACATCAACACCTTGTCCGACAAAAACGCCTCGCCCGACATTAATGAAACGCAATCGCACGACATCATGAAGGGCTTGCGCCGTCGTCGTATCAGCGTGGGTCGCATCACGCGCCTCATGGCCATGTTGCGCCCCGCTGAATTCTTGCCTTTTACCGCCAGCAATGTCTTGGGCTTGCAACGCGCCCTGGACTTGCCCAAACGTAAAAATGCCACGAATAGCAATGATGAATACCTGAAGATTTTGATGAAACTAAGGTCATCGCCTTGGTACCAGACACCCATCAACGCCAAATGGAGCGTCGAAGACCAAACCATCTGGCGCTACCGCATGGCCTTGGTAGACATGTTGGTCTACGGAGGCTGATCACCCCCGCGCCAACACCGGCGCCAGCGCCCGCCCGGTATGCGTCGCCAGCCGCACCAACTCCTCCGGCGTGCAGGCCGCCACCACCCGCCCGCCGCCAGACCCACCCTCCGGCCCCAGGTCTATCACCCAATCGGCTTCTGCAATCACATCCAGGTCGTGCTCAATCACCACCACACTGTGCCCGCCGTCCACCAATCGGTGCAACACCTTGATCAGCTTGTCCACATCGGCCATGTGCAAACCCACCGTGGGCTCATCCAGCACATACAGCGTATGCGGGGCCTTCTGGCCACGCCGCCCCACCTCGTCACGCACCTTGGTCAGCTCAGTCACCAGCTTGATCCGCTGCGCCTCACCGCCACTCAGCGTGGGTGAAGGCTGCCCCAGTGTCAAGTAACCCAAGCCCACATCTTGCAACAGCCGCAGCGGGTGCGCGATGGCGGGCATGCTGGCAAAAAACTCCACCGCCTGGTCCACCTCCATCTGCAACACCTCGCCCACGCTCTTGCCCCGCCAGCTCACCTCCAGCGTCTGCGGGTTAAAGCGCGCCCCGTGGCACACCTCACACGGCACCTTCACATCCGGCAAAAAACTCATCTCGATGGTCCGCATGCCCTGGCCCTCACAACCCGGGCAACGTCCCTCACCCGTATTGAAGCTAAAGCGCCCCGGGCCAAAGCCACGCGCCTTGGCCTCCAGCGTCTCCGCAAACAATTTGCGTATGGTGTCCCAAAAGCCTATATAAGTCGCCGGGCACGAACGCGGTGTTTTACCGATCGGGGTTTGGTCCACCTCCAGCACCCGGTCCACCTGCTGCCACCCACTCAATCCGCCGCAGCCCTGCCAGGCCGGGGCCTTGCCCCCACTCACGGCGGCCTGCACATTGGCCAACAGCACCTCGCGCGCCAGCGTCGACTTGCCCGAACCGCTCACCCCGGTAATGGCCACCAAGCGGTGCAGCGGCACCGCCACATCCATGCCCCCCAGGTTGTGCAAACTCGCCGTCTGCACCGTCAAGCGGGCCTCATCGCTCAAATCGACGGCACGCCGCGCTTGCAAGGGGTGGCGCATGGCTTGCAACAAATAGCGCCCGGTTTGTGACTCGGGCTCACGGGTGAGCGCCGCCACATCCCCCTGGGCAATCAGCCGCCCCCCGCGCCGTCCTGCGCTGGGCCCTATGTCTATGATGTGGTCCGCCTGCCTGATCGTGTCCTCATCGTGCTCCACCACCACCAGGGTATTGCCCTTGTCGCTCAGCGTGTGCAAAGCGCCCAGCAACATCTGGTTGTCGCGGGCATGCAAGCCGATGGTCGGCTCATCCAGCACATAACACACCCCTTGCAAATTGCTCCCCAACTGCGCCGCCAACCGAATCCGCTGGGCCTCGCCCCCGCTCAAAGTCGGCGCCCCCCGGTCCAAGGTCAAATAACCCAAACCCACCTGCTCCAGAAACTCCAGCCGACTGCCAATCTCGGCCACCAGGTCGCGCGCAATGTCCCCCTCTCGCCCCACCAGCTTCAAGCCACGCACCCAGCCCCGCACATCGCCCACCGACATGCGGGCGATATCGGCAATCCCTATCCCCGCAAAGCGCACCGCCCGTGCCGTCGCATTCAGCCGCGTGCCCTCGCAAGTCGGGCAAGCCTCATGGCCCACATCTTCCAACTCAGGCTCGGCAAAAGTCTGCTCACGGCCCTTTTGGTCATCGTTCTGCACCGAGTCATCCATCAAGCGCCGCTGCTCTTTGTTCAAACGCACCCCCGTCCCCACACAGTCCGGGCACCAGCCGTGCTTGCTGTTGTACGAAAACAGCCGCGGGTCTAACTCGGCATACGAAGTCGCACACACGGGGCAAGCCCGCAATGTCGAATACACCTGCACCTGCCCAATGTGCGCGGTCTTCCCCCCCGTCATCATCGCCGCCTTCAAGCCATCCAGCGGCGCCAACACATGCAGCACCCCCTTGCCATGCTCCAGCGCCTTGGCCACATGCTGACGCAAGTCCGACTCAGTCTGCGCCGAAACCCACACATCCCCCACCGGCAACTCGATGGTGTGCTCTTTAAAACGGTCGATGCGCGGAAAACCCGTGGTCGGCAAAAACTCGCCATCCACCCGCAAATGCGTATAAGCGCGTGGCCGCGCCCAATCCGCCAACTCGGTATAGACCCCCTTGCGGTTCACTACCAGCGGCGCCAGCAGGCCGATGTGTTGGCCCTTGTACTGGCGCATGATTTGCGCCACCATGCTCTGCACCGTCTGCGGTTGCACCGCCGCCCCATCGTGCACACAGTGCTGGGTCCCCAGCTTCACATAAAGCAAACGCAAAAAGTGCCAGACCTCTGTGGTCGTCCCCACCGTCGACTTGCGCCCCCCGCGCGACAAACGCTGCTCAATCGCCACCGTGGGCGGAATGCCATAAACCGCATCCACCTCGGGCCGCCCGGCTGGCTGCACAATGCTGCGGGCATAGGCGTTGAGGCTCTCCAAATACCGGCGCTGCCCCTCGTTGAACAAAATATCAAACGCCAACGTCGACTTCCCCGAGCCACTCACCCCCGTGATCACATTGAACTTCCCCCGCGGAATATCCACGCTGATGTTCTTCAGGTTGTGCTCTTTGGCATGCACAATCCGTATCGCATCAGGCGCTGGCTCCCGGTAAACAGGTGCCGCCTCCTCCTGCACCAGAGAGGCATGCAGGGTTTGGTCATATTCACGCAATGCCAGCCCGGTGTGTGAACTCGGGTGCTGGCGCAACTCCTCCGGCGTCCCCTGGGCCACCAGTTGGCCGCCACCCTCGCCCCCCTCGGGCCCCAGGTCTATCAGCCAATCGGCGGCGCGTATCACATCCAGGTTGTGCTCAATGATGATCATCGAATGCCCGGCATCCAGCAGTTTGCGCAAAGCGCGCATCAGCTTGGCAATGTCTTCAAAATGCAAACCTGTGGTCGGCTCATCCAACAAAAACAGCGTCCCCTTGCGCGCCAAAGACTGGCGCGTCGCGCTCTGCGACTTGACCGACTCCGCCAAATGCCCGGCCAACTTCAATCGTTGCGCCTCGCCACCGCTCAAAGTCGGCACCGGCTGGCCCAGCTTCACATACTCCAGCCCCACATCCACAATCGGTTGCAAAGTGCGTATGACCTCACGGTCCTGGTCAAACAAACTCGCCGCTTCATGCACCGTCAGATCCAGCACCTGCGCCACATTCAACAGTCGGCCATGCCGCTCAATCTGCACCTCCAGAATTTCCGGGCGATAGCGCTGGCCGTGGCAATCCTGGCAACGCAAATACACATCCGACAAAAACTGCATCTCCACATGCTCAAACCCAGAGCCCGTACACGTCGGGCAGCGGCCATCGCCGCTATTGAAGCTGAACTTGGCCGCCGTATAACCCCGCTGGCGTGCCACAGGGCTGGTGGCAAACAACTCACGCACGGCATCCCACGCCCCCACATAACTCGCCGGGTTGGAACGCGCGGTCTTGCCTATGGGCGACTGGTCCACAAACACCACATCACTCAGGTGGTCGGCCCCCAGCAAACGGTCATGCAAACCAGGGCTCTCCGTCGCGCGGCCAAAATGGCGCATCAGCGCCGGCGCCAAAATATCCTGTATCAAGGTCGATTTGCCCGACCCGCTCACCCCCGTCACCACCACCAAGCGCTGCAGGGGGAATTCAATCGCCAAGTCGCGCAAATTATGTTGCCGTGCCCCCTCCAGCACCAGCCGCGGCGTGGAATCTGACACCGCCCGCCTGAACCCCATGCCGATGTGCTTGCGGTCCCCCAAATAAGCCCCCGTCAGCGTATCGGCCGCACGCAACTGGTTCACCGTGCCGTCAAACACAATCTGCCCCCCACGCTCGCCCGGCCCCGGCCCCATATCGATGATGCGGTCCGCCGCCACCATCACCGCCGGGTCATGCTCCACCACCACCAGCGTATTGCCCGCGTCGCGCAAGCGGTGCATGGCCTCGGTGATGCGGCGCATATCGCGCGGGTGCAGGCCGATGCTGGGCTCATCCAACACAAACAAAGTGTTCACCAGCGACGTCCCCAGCGCCGTCGTCAAATTGATCCGCTGCACCTCACCGCCGCTCAAAGTCCGGCTTTGGCGGTCCAGGGTCAAATACCCCAAACCCACATCACACAGGTAACGCAATCGGGTGCAAATCTCCTGCAACAGCAGCTGCATGGCCTGCCCTTCCGGGGTGGCGGGGGCACTCCCCAACTCGCCCTGCATCCGGTCAAAAAATGCCCGCAGCTGATCGATGGGCAACAACATCAGGTCATGCAAACACAGCCCCGGCAACGTGGCCAGCACCTCGCGCGACCATTCCGTGCCTTGCGGCAAAAACCGCTGGGCCGCAGGCATCACCGCCTCGGCATCGGCCAGGCTGCCCAAACGCCACAACAAACTCTCGGTCTTCAAGCGGGCCCCGCCGCAACTGCCGCAAGGCGTGTAACTGCGGTACTTCGACAACAGCACACGAATATGCATCTTGTACGACTTGCTCTCCAAATACTCAAAAAACCGCTTGATGCCATACCACTGCTGGTTCCATTTGCCGCTATAGGTCGGAGAGCCCTCAATCACCCACGCCTTTTGCTCTGGCGTCAACTTGTTCCATGCCGTATCGCGCGGAATACCGGCTTTTTCTGCATGCCGCATCAAGTCGTCCTGGCACTCGGCCCACGCCGGGGTCTGTATGGTCTTGATCGCACCGGCGCGCAAAGTCAGCTTATCGTTCGGAATCACCAGGCCGTAATCCACCCCGATCACACGGCCAAAGCCACGGCACACTTCACAAGCCCCCACTGGCGAATTGAAAGAAAACATCGAAGGCACCGGGTCGGCGTACTGCAAATCACTCTCCGGGCAGTGCAAACCCGTCGAAAATCGCCACACTTCGCCGCCGCCAGCCTCATCGGCCCCCAGCGCATGCACCGCCAAACGCCCCCCGCCACGTCGCAAGGCCAGCTCGATGGCCTCAATGGCACGGGCCCGCTCCACCCCGGCGGCCCGGAACCGGTCGGCCACCACATCCAGCACCCGCCGCGGCCCGCTGGGCTTGGCCACCTCCCGCTCGGCA
>JBEBAJ010000017.1:0-18247 GCA_041158965.1 Pseudomonadota bacterium
CGCTGCCACTGCGCTTCGCTCAAGGGGCTGGCCAGGTCTTGGTCGTCGCTGTCCAGAGGCAAGCCCAGTGACCACAGCACCAGCCAGGCGGCCTCGTCGTGATGACTCAGCGTGCCTTGGCCCAGCGCGACACCCGCCTGTTTGAGTTGCACGGCCACTTCTTCGATGGCCCCGATGCCACTCAACGGGCGGCTCATTGGCCGGCATGGCGCTCTTGCAGGCGCTCCAGAATGCGGCGATACATGTTTTTCAAAGGCTCTATATCGGCCACGGTGACATGCTCGTTGATCTTGTGGATGCTGGCGTTGGGTGGGCCCAGCTCAATCACCTGCGGGCAAATTTGGGCGATAAAGCGCCCGTCGCTGGTGCCGCCGGTGGTCGAGAGTTCGGTCTCAATGCCCGCGACATCGCGAATCGCCCCCTGAACCACATCGACAAAGTCACCTTTGGGGGTCAGAAAAGGCATCCCGCCCAGCACCCAGTTCAGCTCGTAATCGACGCCATGGCGATCCAGCACCGAAGTGATGCGCGACTTCAGGCTCTCGACACTGGATTCGGTGCAAAAGCGGAAATTGAAGTCCACCACGCATTCACCTGGAATGATGTTGCCCGCACCGGTTCCGGCGTGGATGTTCGATACCTGCCAGCTGGTCGGGGGAAAGTAGTCGTTGCCTTGGTCCCAGGTGGTGGCCACCCATTCGGCCAGCACTGGGCCCAGGTCATGGACGGGGTTGCGGGCGAGTTGGGGGTAAGCGATGTGCCCCTGTATGCCTTTCACCCGCAGCTTGCCGCTCAAGGTCCCGCGCCGTCCGTTTTTGATCATGTCGCCCGTGCGCTCGACCGAGGTGGGTTCGCCCACGATGCACCAATCCAGTCGCTGTCCCCGGGCCTTCAAGGCCTGGCACACCACAGTGGTGCCATCCACAGCCGGGCCTTCTTCGTCGCTGGTGAGCAAAAAACCGATGGAGAAGGCAGGCTTTGCACAAGCGGCCAGAAATTCCTCCGCGGCCACCACCATGGCGGCGATCGAGGTTTTCATGTCGCTGGCGCCTCGGCCAAATAGCTTGCCGTCGCGGTGCGTCGGGGTAAAGGGGTCGCTGGCCCACTGCTCCATCGGGCCTGTGGGCACGACATCGGTGTGCCCGGCAAACACCAGGGTCGGGGCCCCGGGCACATCCCGCAAAGACCACAGATTACTGACCCTGAAGGTGTCTGGCCCGCTGTCCAAGCGCTCGTTGACAAAACCGGCAGCGGCCAGGCGCTGTCCCAACAGCTCCAGACAGCCCGCATCGTCTGGGGTGACCGAGGGGCGGGCGATCAGGGCTTCGGTCAGTGACAGGGCGCTGGACATGGCCGTCAATCCCGCAGCAAGTCGTTCAAACTGGTTTTGGCGCGGGTCTGGGCGTCGACACGCTTGACGATGACGGCACAGTACAGGCTGTATTTGCCGTCGGCGCTGGGCAGATTGCCCGAAACCACCACCGAGCCGGCAGGCACTCGGCCATAACTGACCTGACCGGTGGCACGGTCATAAATCTTGGTGCTTTGGCCGATATAGACCCCCATCGAGATCACCGAGTTTTCTTCAATGATGACGCCTTCAACAATTTCCGAGCGGGCGCCAATGAAGCAGTTGTCCTCAATGATGGTGGGGTTGGCTTGCAGGGGTTCGAGCACCCCGCCGATGCCCACGCCACCCGACAGGTGGACGTTTTTACCGATTTGAGCGCATGAGCCGACGGTGGCCCAGGTATCGACCATGGTGCCTTCATCGACATAGGCGCCAATATTGACATAGCTGGGCATCAGGATCGCGCCCTTGGCGATATAGCTGCCGCGGCGGGCCACTGCCGGGGGCACCACGCGAACGCCGCTTTTTTTCATCTCGTCGGCATCGAGATGGGCAAACTTGGTTTGCACCTTGTCATAAAAGCCCAGGTCACCGGCCTTGACGACCTCGTTGTCTTTCAGGCGAAAACTCAGCAACACGGCCTTTTTGATCCACTGGTGGGTGTCCCACTGGCCGACGCCAGTGCGTGTGGCCACCCGCAGGCGTCCGCCGTTGAGTTCGGCAATCACATGCTCCACGGCTTCGAGCACCTCCATCGGGGCAGCCCCGGGGGCGAGCTGGGCGCGTTGTTCCCAGGCATTGTTGATGATGGTTTCCAGTTGTTGGCTCATGAGGGGCTCTTGGGGAAAGATTGAACAAATTGAACGATGCGCTGGGCGGCCTCTAAACATTCATCGGTCTCGGCCACCAGGGCCATGCGCACACGGCCACGGCCGGGGTTGTGCCCCATGGACTCGCGCGCCAGATAGCTGCCAGGCAATACAGTCACATTGTATTGGGCATACAAATCCCGTGCGAAGGCGGTGTCATCCCCTCCCGGCACGGCGGCCCAAAGGTAAAAGCCGGCATCGGGCAAGCGCACATCCAGCACCTCTTGCAAAACAGGCGTGACCTGGGCAAATTTTTCACGGTACAGGGCGCGGTTATCAATCACATGCTGCTCATCCCCCCAGGCCGCCACGCTGGCCGCCTGGACCATGCCGCTCATGGCGCTGCCATGGTAGGTGCGGTAGAGCAAAAAAGGCTTGATGAGCTGGGCGTCACCGGCCACAAAACCGCTGCGCATGCCCGGCACATTGCTGCGTTTGGACAGCGAGGTGAACGAGATCAGTCGCCGGAAATCCGAACGCCCCAATCGGGCCGAGGCCTCCAAGCCGCCCAATGGTGGCTCATCACGAAAATAGATTTCGCTATAGCACTCGTCGGAGGCGATGACAAAACCATGCCGGTCGCTCAGCTCAAACAGCTTTTGCCACTCGGACAAGGGCATGACCGCCCCGGTCGGATTGCCCGGCGAACACACAAACACCAGTTGGGTTCGCTGCCAGACCTCCGGCGCAACCCGATCCCAGTCGATGGCGAAATTGCGCTCGGGCACGCTGGGGGCATAAAACGTGTCGGCGCCGGCCAGCAAAGCCGCACCTTCATAAATTTGGTAGAAAGGGTTGGGCGATATCACCACAGGCCTCAAACCGGCGGCATCGGGTTTGGGGTCGATCACGGTTTGCACCAAGGCAAAAAGCGCTTCCCGCGAGCCATTCACAGGCAGGATTTGAGTCGCCGGGTCCACACCCAGCCCATAGCGGCGTTGCAGCCAGTTGGCGCAGGCCTGGCGCAGGGCCGGATCACCCGCAGTGGGGGGGTAGGCCGCCAGCGCCGGAAAAGCCCCCATCAGCGCCTCTTTCACAAACAAAGGGGTGGCATGGCGGGGTTCGCCGATGCCCAAACTGATGGGGCGATAGGCCGGGTTGGGCTGCACACCGGCAAAAAGTTGACGCAGCCGCTCAAAGGGGTAGGGCTGCAGGCGGGAAAGCAATGGGTTCATGCGGTTATTATCCATGCTGTGAGTCACTCATCCCACCTCTTAGACCTTCAGCGCTTGGCCGATTACGCCCTCGAGCCCGACGAACTTCTGCCCTTGGTTCAAACCCTCGAATCAGATTTGTCGCTTGCCTTGACAGATCTTCAGCGTCTGCTCTCGGACCCACCCGATGGCGACACCTTGCATCACCGATTGCATGCCATCAAGGGCTTGGCGGGCATGTTTGCCACCTCCCATCTTCATTTGGCCATCACCGAAGCCGACGAGGCTTGTCGGCATGGTCAGGTGGAAAAAGGCATGGGCTTGGCCCTTCACCTCAGCCAGTCCCTGCAGCAGTGGTTGGGGGAGGTCCGGGCATGGCTTCGCAGTTATAGTTAGTCTTGTACGTGGCCATCCATGGCATCAGACACGTCAAAAAAATAAATCTTTGGTATTCATTGAAGGATTGCCGGTGCGTCTCAGTTCGATCAAGCTCTCAGGCTTCAAATCATTTGCCGAACCCACCAACTTCATGCTCCCTGGCCAACTGGTGGGTGTGGTGGGGCCGAATGGTTGCGGCAAGTCCAACATCATGGATGCGGTGCGTTGGGTATTGGGCGAAAGCCGCGCCAGTGAGTTGCGTGGCGAGTCCATGCAGGATGTCATCTTCAATGGCACCAACACCCGCAAACCGGCCAGCCGCTCCAGCGTGGAACTCGTGTTCGACAACGCCGATCATCGGGCCGGAGGCCAGTGGAGCCAATACGCCGAAATCGCGGTCAAACGGGTTTTGACCCGCGATGGCACCAGCAGTTATTACATCAATAACCAGCCGGTGCGGCGGCGTGATGTGCAAGATGTATTTTTGGGCACCGGCCTGGGGCCACGCGCCTACGCCATCATCGGCCAAGGCACCATCAGTCGCATCATCGAGTCCAAACCCGAAGAATTGCGTCTGTTCCTCGAAGAAGCTGCCGGGGTATCCAAGTACAAAGAGCGTCGACGCGAAACCGAGAATCGACTCTCAGACACCCGTGAGAACCTCACCCGGGTCGAGGATATTTTGCGCGAACTCAATGCCAATCTCGAGAAGCTTGAAAAGCAGGCCGAGGTGGCGCATCACTACCATGCCTTGCACAAACAGGTGCAACTCAAGCAGCAGCAGTTGTGGTTTCTGAAACGCCAGGAAGCCGAGACCGACCAAGTGGCACTGGCCGCTCAGGCGGCACAAGCCGCCACCGATCTGGAAGGGCGCATCGCAGAGTTGCGGCGCATTGAGTCTGAATTGGAAACCATCCGCCAGGCCCATTACGCGGCGGGCGACCAGGTGAATCAGGCCCAGGGCCAGATGTACGAGGCCAACGCCGAAGTGGGTCGCCTCGAAGCAGAAATCCGATATGTGGTCGATGGGCGTCAAAGGGCCCAAGACCGCTTGGCGCAAATGGACGCACAGCGCCAGATGTGGCAAGGGCATTTGTCCGGCAGCGAAACAGAGCTGGCGGAGCTGACCGCGCAAGCCGAGCAGCTGGCCGAACAGCAGGCCCTCATGGAGGCCCGTCAGGAGGAAGCGCAACAACAGCTCCCCCAATTGGAAGAGGCGCTCACGCAAGCCCAGCACAAAGCCAACACCCAACGCAGTGCGGTCCAGGAAGTGCAGCAGCAAATCCAGGTGCTGGCGGCAGAACAACGCGCCATCGGCGAGCAGTCCGGCCTCTTGGCCTCGCGCAAGGAGCGCTTGCTCGCAGATCGCCAGGCCCTGCAGTCCCCGGACGATGAAAAACTGGGGCAATTGCAATCGCAATGGGACCTGGCCCGCCAACAAAGCGACGCGGCCACCCAAACCTGGCAAGGCCTGGAAACCCAGGTGCCTCAGCTCGACGAACAGCGCCGCCTGGCACAAGACCACCTGAATCAGGAAAGTGCGCGCCAATCCGATTTATCGGCTCGCCTCGAAGCCCTGCAAGCCTTGCAAGACAAGCTCAAGGTCGACGGGAAATTGCAGCCCTGGCTGCAAAAGCACGGACTCGATGGCCTGCCTGCACTCTGGAGCAAGGTGCATATCCAGACCGGTTGGGAAAACGCCCTGGAATCCGCTTTGCGCGAAAGGCTGCATGCCCTTGAAGTCAGCCGTCTGGAAACCATTCAATCATTGGGACAAGACGCCCCTCCGGCCAAACTGTCCTTTTACACCCTGCCCAGCGCCGTGGCGCCCCAACCCGGCCATGCCCTGCCCAAACTGGCCGATCTGCTTCAGGTTGGCGATGCCGGGCTCTCGGGCATGTTGCATGAATGGCTCAGTGGGTGCTACACCGCCACCGATCTGGGCGCGGCGCTGGCACAACAAAAAACCTTGCAACCCACTGAGGTCATCTATACCGCCCAAGGCCACGCCGTCAGCCGCCATGGCTTGCATTTTTATGCCCAGGACAACGAGCGTGCCGGCATGCTGGCACGGGCCCAGGAGATTGAAAACCTCGAAAAACAGGTGCGAGCCCAGTCGCTCATCCACGAAGAAGCCAGACTGGGTTTGGCCCGCGCCGAGAGCGCGTATGCCCAAGCCAATCAGCAGCTGCAAAACGCCCGCCGAGATGCCCAACAACTGCAGGCCCAGGCGCACGAACTGGAGTTGGAATTCAATCGCTTGAACCAGTGGGCCGAACAAACACGCCAAAGGGCCCATTTGTTAGACACCGACTTGGCCGAAGTTCAAACCCAATTGGACGCTTTGCAAGACCGGCGCCTGGCGGCTGAGGCCAGCTTCGAGTCGCTGGACATGCAGCTGGCCGACAGCCAGGAACGCCACGCCCAACTCGATGAGCAAGCGATGGATGCACAGCGCCGATTGGACGATGGCCGCGAACAGGTGCGCGCTCTTGAGCGGGAGGCCCAGGAGGCTGACTTTGCCCGCCGATCACAAGCCGCCCGCGAATCTGAATTGCGCCGCACTGCCGAAACCGCCCAACAGCAATTGGCCGGGATGACCGACGAAGAGCAGCGCCTGCGCGAAGAGTTAGAGCGGCTCAGTGACGCGGCCGCTCAAGCCGGCTTGCAGGCGGCTTTGGCCCTGAAGTCTGAACGCGAGAAGTCTTTGGCCGCAAGACGCAATGAATACGAGGACCTGACCGCCAAATTGAGGGCCAGCGATGAACGCCGCCTCGTCATCGAGCGCGAGTTAGAGCCCATGCGCCAGCGCATCACAGAATTGCAACTCAAAGAACAGGCGGCGCGCTTGGGCTTGGAGCAATACGACCAGTTCCTGCGCGATGCCCAGGCCGATTTGGCCGAATTGGCCCAAGGCATCGCCGAGCAAGGCGTCAAGTTGACAGGCTTGCAGTCTGAAATCGACCGCATCCAGCGCGAAATCACCGCCTTGGGCGCGGTCAACCTGGCCGCCCTCGATGAACTGGCCAGCGCGCGCGAACGCAAGACCTTCCTCGACGCCCAAATGGCCGACTTGACCGAAGCCATGCATACGCTGGAAGACGCCATCCATAAAATCGATGCCGAAACCCGAGACTTGCTGGGGCACACCTTCAGCACGGTGAACGAGCATTTTGGCAAGATGTTCCCCGAATTGTTCGGCGGCGGCCAGGCCAAGCTGGTCATGACGGGGGAGGAAATCCTCGACTCGGGGGTGCAGGTCATGGCCCAGCCTCCGGGCAAGAAGAATCAAACCATACACCTGCTGTCGGGCGGCGAAAAAGCACTCACCGCCATTGCTTTGGTGTTTGCGATTTTTCAGCTCAATCCAGCCCCCTTCTGCCTCTTGGACGAGGTGGACGCGCCCCTCGATGACGCCAACACCGAACGCTATTCAAAGTTGGTCAGTCGAATGGCCGCCGAAACCCAGTTCTTGTTCATTTCTCACAACAAAATTGCCATGGAGATGGCTGAGCAATTGATCGGTGTGACCATGCAAGAGCAGGGCGTCTCCAGAATTGTGGCGGTCGACATGGAGTCGGCTGTCTCGCTGGCCGAGAGCAACTGACACACGAAGGGATGTCACCATGAGCACGTTGCAAGTCGCTTTGGCCATCGCAGGCGGTGTGGTGCTGGCCGGCCTGGTGGCCCACAGCGCTTGGTCCTCGCGTAAAAACACCCCCCGCCAGGCCGAGCCTGTCCCAACGCCCGAGCCCCGTGAACCCGGTTTCGAGCCGGTCTCCGAGACCCAGGCACAAACCCAGGCAGTGGCGCACGAGGACGAGCCTTTCGAAATGCCCTCGCTGGTCATGTCGGTGGGCAAGTCTCCGGTACAAGATGCCCTCATCGATGTGCTGACCCTCATCGAGCTGGAAGCCCCGGCGAGCGGCGATGCCGCACTCGCGGCCATGCCCGCCACCCGCCGTGTGGGCACCAAACTCTTCACCATGGAAGGTTTGCACGCCGAAACCGGCGAATGGGAGCAGTTGCGAACCGGCCAGCGTTACAGCGCGTTTCAAGCCGGATTACAGCTGGCCAACCGGATGGGGCCTCTCAATGAGATCGAATTCTCCGAGTATGTGGTCAAGACCCAAGCCTTTGCCGATGCCGTCGATGGCACCCCCGAGTTCCCCGAGATGTTGCAGGAAGTGGCGCGTGGCCGCGAGCTCGACCAATTCGCCACCCAGCACGATGCCCAGCTGAGTTTCACCATTCGCGCCCGCGATCTGCCATGGAGCCCGGGCTTTGTGCAACAAAACGCCGCTCGACTGGGTTTTGTGCCGGGTGTGATCCCGGGCCGCATGGTGATCGCGGCGCCCGAGGTCGGCTTGCCTCCCATACTGGGGCTCAGCTACGACCCGCAGGCGGCGCTGGCCGATGACCCGACACAGGCCGCCATTCGCAAGGTGGTGCTGGCCCTCGATGTGCCCCAGGTGGACCGCCAGCAGGAACCCTTCCCGCGCATGTGCCATGTCGCCAACGAGTTGGCACGGGCCATGGATGGGCACATCACCGACGACGACGGCAAACCGCTCTCAGAGCCCGCCTTGCAATCCATCGCGCAGGCCTTGCAACAGCTCTACGACACCCTGGACGCACGCGATCTGTCTGCGGGCAGCCCGCAGGCGCGCAGACTGTTCAGTTGACCCCCAAGCCCATGAGCACCCCCGATCTTTTTGGTGCCACCGAGGCCACCGATCCGGCCATCCGGGCCGAGCAATTGCGCCGCACCTTAGAGTCGCATGCCCACCGCTACTATGTCCTTGACGAACCCAGCATCCCCGATGCCGAATACGACCGTCTGATGACCGAGTTGCAGGCGCTGGAGGCCCAGCACCCCGAATTGCGCCGCAGCGACTCGCCCACGCTCAGGGTGGGCGGCAAGCCCCTGCCGGCCTTTTCCCATGTGCGACATGCCCGCCCCATGCTCAGCATTCGCACCGAAACCGACACCACCCCCCAAGGGGCCATCGCCTTTGACGAGCGCATCCGAAAAGAGCTGGGTCTGGCCGAGTCCGACCCGCCGGTGGAATATGTGGCCGAACTCAAATTTGACGGTTTGGCCATGAGCCTGCGCTATGAACAAGGGCTCTTGGTGCAGGCCGCGACCCGGGGCGATGGCGAAGTGGGCGAAGAAGTCACCGACAACATCAAGACCATCGGGGCCATCCCCCTGCGATTGCGGGAGGCGGTTCGACCAGCCCCGGCGGTGCTGGAGGTGCGCGGCGAGGTCTACATGCGACGCGACGATTTCGAGGCGCTCAATGAGCGCCAGCGCCTGCGCATTGCTGCAGGGCAAAAGAATGAAAAAACGTTCGTCAACCCGCGCAATGCCGCCGCCGGTGCCGTCCGCCAACTCGACTCGGGCATCGCCGCACAACGGCCCTTGCGGTTTTTTGCCTATGGCTTAGGCGAGGTGGTAGACACCCCTGGCTCATCGCTGAATTGGCAAACTCATCATGAGGTATTGATGGCCCTGCGCGACTGGGGGCTGCCGGTGGCGACTCAGGCCGAGGTGGTGCGAGGGTCACAGGGCTTGGCCGATTTTCATCGCCGCATGGGCGAACAACGTGACGCCTTGCCCTTTGACATCGATGGCGTCGTCTACAAATTGAACTCACTGGCGCACCAGGCGCAGCTGGGGTTTTTGACCCGGGAGCCGCGTTGGGCGGTGGCGCACAAATACCCGGCCCAGGAACAGATGACGCAAGTCGTGGCCATCGACATCCAGGTGGGCCGCACTGGTAAACTCACCCCCGTGGCCAAACTCAGCCCCATCTTTGTCGGCGGCGTCACAGTCACCAACGCCACATTGCACAACGAAGAAGAGGCCCGGCGCAAAGACGTGCGCGAGGGCGATACCGTGGTGGTTCGACGGGCAGGCGATGTGATCCCTGAAGTCGTCTCGGTGGTCATGGCACAACGCGGCCCCGAAGTGGCCAGCGAGCCTTTTGACCTCTACCGTCGCCTGGCGGGCCGATGCCCGGTGTGCCAAAGCGAAATCGTGCGCGAAGAGGGGGAAGTGGATTGGCGTTGCAGCGGTGGTTTGTTTTGCCCGGCGCAACGCAAGCAAGCCATCTTGCATTTCGCCCAGCGCCGCGCATTGGACATCGAAGACCTGGGTGACAAGCTGGTCGATCAGTTGGTCGACGGCGGCATCGTCAAAACCTTGCCTGACCTTTATCGCCTGGGCTTGGTCCATTTACTGGCGCTGGATCGCATGGCCGACAAATCGGCTCACAATGTGATGCGCAGCCTGGAGAAATCCAAGGCCACGACTTTGGCGCGCTTTTTGTTTGGCTTGGGCATCCGCCATGTGGGCGAGGCCACGGCCCGCGACCTGGCACGCCACTTCGGCTCCATCGAGGCCATCATGGCGGCCGATGTAGACCAGCTGATGCAGGTGCCCGATGTGGGGCCGGTGGTGGCCCACAGTTTGCGCCAGTTTTTTGGCCAGCCGCACCATGTCGAGGTGGTCGAGCAGCTGCGGGCCTGCGGTGTGCACTGGAGCGACCATGCGCCCAGCGATCAAGCCCAGTTGCCGCTGGCGGGCAAAACCTATGTGCTCACTGGCACCTTGCCCACGCTATCGCGCGAGCAGGCCAAAGAGATGCTGGAAGCGGCCGGGGCCAAGGTGGCGGGCAGCGTCAGCAAAAAAACCACCGCGGTGATCGCGGGCGAGGAGGCCGGCAGCAAATTGGAGAAGGCGCAAAGCCTGGGGGTGCCTGTGCTCGATGAAGCTGCTTTATTGGCTTTGCTGGGTCAAGGCCCGGCAGGTTAAGGAAGATCTGCAAAACTCGCTGCTTCATCCATTCAGGGCCTGCATCAACTCGGTCTCGATCTCGATCTGACGGCGGTTTTGTTGCAAGTCAGGGCCATCGACCAAAAACGTGTCCTCGACCCTTTCGCCCAGCGTGCTGATCTTGGCCAATTTCAGGTTGATGTGGTTGCGCGCCAGCACCTGCGCGATGTTGTAGAGCAAGCCGGTTCGATCGCTGGCCGAGACACTGAGCAGCCAATGCTGGGCCTTCTCGTCAGGTTGCAGACTGACCCGGGGCGTGACCGGAAAACTCTTGACCCGGCGTGACACCCGGCCCCGGCTGGGCGGTGGCAATGGGCCGGCGCGCTCAAGCGTCTGGGTCAGCCCCGACTCCACCATGGTGATCAGCTCGCGATAGTGCTCGGTCAGATTGGTGGCGATCAGCTGAAAGGTGTCCAGGGCGTAGCCATTGCGGGCGGTGTGGACACGGGCATCCAGAATACTGAAGCCGGCCTGGTCAAAGTAGCCACAGATGCGGGCGAACAAATCGGCCTGATCGGGGGTGTAGACCATCACCTCCAGCCCCTCGCCCCAAGGGGACATGCGGGCCCGAACCAGAGTGCCCGGCTCGGCGCCACGCTGCTGCGCATCGGCCATCAGGCGCGAGGCATGGCGGGTGTGCCAGGCGATGTCGGCGGCCTCGTGCCGCATGAAATAACCCACGTCCAGCGTGTCCCAAAAGGCAATGTGGGCCTGATGGGGCAAGGCCAATCTGGCCAACTCGGTCAGCGCCTCGCGTTGGCGCGCTTCCACCAGGGCATCGGCATCCGGGGCTCGGCCACCCAGGGCACGCAGGGTCGCACGATACAAGTCTTCAAGCAGTTTGCCTTTCCAGGCGTTCCAGACCTTGGGGCTGGTGCCCCGAATGTCGGCCACGGTCAGCAGATACAGGGCGGTCAGGCGTCGCTCATGCCCGACCTTGCGGGAAAATTCTGCGATCACATCCGGGTCGCTCAAATCCTGCTTTTGCGCCACATGGCTCATGGTCAGGTGCTCGCCGACCAAAAACTCGATCAATTCGGCGTCTTCTACACCTATGCCATGCTGACGGCAAAAGGTGCGCACCTCGGACCGCCCCAATTGCGAGTGGTCGCCACCGCGCCCTTTGGCGATGTCATGAAAAAGGGCCGCCACATACAACACCCAGGGCTTGTCCCAGCCCCCTGCCAGTTGCGAACAAAAAGGGTATTCATGGGCATGCTCAGGCATGAAAAACCGCCGCACATTGCGCAACACCATCAGGATGTGCTGATCGACGGTATAGACATGGAACAAGTCATGCTGCATTTGGCCGACGATGCGACGAAACACCCACAAATAGCGGCCCAGCACCGAGGTTTGGTTCATCAGCCGCAGGGTGCGGGTGATGCCTTGGGGGTTTTGCAAAATGCGCAAAAACAAGGCCCGGTTGGCGGGATCGCGTTGAAACCGCTCGTCCATGACGCCCCGGGCGTTATAGAGTGCGCGCAGGGTGCGCGCCGACAAGCTGCGCAAGCCCGTGGTCTGAAACAGCCAGAAGGTCTCCAAAATGGCTTGCGGCTGACGGAAATACGTTTGCTCGTCCAGCAGGTCCAATTGGTTGTCTCGCTGCTGAAACCGTTCATTGATCGGTTGCAGCGTCACGGCTTCGTCACGCCGCAAATAAGCCTGAATATTGAGCAAGACCAGTTGGTTGAGTTGTGCCACGGCCTTGGCGGCCCAGTAATAGCCACGCATCAAGCGCTCCGAGCCATGCCGCGCATGAAATTGCCCGTCCTGGCCCACACCCATGCCCAGGTCTTTCGCGACCTGGGCTTGCAGATCGAACACCAGTCGGTCCTCGCGCCGCCCGGCAGCCAGGTGCAACCTGATGCGAATGCGTGAGATCAGCGCCTCGTTGCGTTTGAGCTGGCGCAATTCGTGGGCCGTGATCAGGCCATGGTCGGCCAGTCCGTCCCAGGAGTCGCCCAAGCGGGCCGCCTTGGCCACCCACAGCAGAATTTGCAAATCGCGCAAGCCGCCTGGCGATTCTTTGCAGTTGGGCTCCAAAGAGTAGGGGGTGTTTTCAAATTTGGTGTGCCGCTGGTTCATCTCCAGCGTCTTGGCCAGGTAAAACGCCTGTGCGTCCATGGCCTGTGCGTATCGGGTTTGAAAGGCCTGCGCCAGCTCGGCGCTGCCCGCCAGTTGGCGGGCTTCGAGCAAAGAGGTCTGAACGGTGATGTCCTGGGCCGATTCATGCAGACACTCGTCCAGCGTGCGCACGCTCGAACCGATCTCCAGGCCGGTGTCCCAGCACAGGCCGATGAATTGCTCAACCCTCTGCCGCAGCGGCTCGTCTTGCGCCAGTTCGCAGCCATTGGGCAAGAGCACCAGCACATCCACGTCCGAGTGCGGAAACAATTCGCCCCGGCCATAGCCACCCACCGCCAACAGGGCCAAAGGGTTGCCCAGGCCGCTGCGCTGCCAAAGTTCAATGATGGCCTGATCGGTCAGGCGGCAGAGCTTTTGCAGGCTGCCCCTGACCACTCGGGCAGAGCTCGACACGGTCTGCCCATCTATGGCGCACAGCAGTTCTTTTTTGCGATGCCGAAAGGTCTGCTCGGTCGGCATGGGGCCACTCAGCAAGCCGTGGTGGTGACAAAGGCCGGCAGGGCCGGGCTGGCTGCGCTCAGGGTCAGGACTTCATAGCCTGTCTCCGTCACCAGCACGGTGTGCTCCCACTGGGCAGAGAGCGAATGGTCACGGGTGACGATGGTCCAGCCGTCGCCCAACTCCTTGATGTCGCGACGCCCCGCATTGATCATGGGCTCGATGGTGAAGATCATGCCGGGCACCAAGGCATCGAGCGTGCCCGGGCGGCCATAGTGCAGCACCTGAGGCTCTTCGTGAAAGCCGCGCCCGATGCCATGGCCACAAAACTCGCGCACGATTGAATAGCCATGGCCTTCGGCAAATTTCTGGATTGCCCAGCCGATGTCACCCAAATGGGCCCCCGGTTTGACCTGCAAAATACCGTGCCACATCGCTTCAAAGGTGACCTGACAAAGGCGTTTGGCGGCGATCGAGGCCTCGCCCACCACAAACATGCGGCTGGTGTCACCGTGCCAGCCGTCTTTGATGACCGTGATGTCGACGTTGACGATGTCGCCTTTTTTCAGCGCCTTGTCACTCGGTATGCCATGGCAGACCTGATGGTTGATGGAGGTGCAGATCGACTTGGGGTAGGGCTTGTAGCCGTTGGGGGCGTAGTTCAGCGGGGCCGGGATGGTGTGCTGCACATTCACCATGTAATCATGGGCCAGGCGGTCGATCTCATTGGTGGTGATGCCGGGTTTGATGAGGGGTGCGAGGTAATCCAGCACTTCCGCGGCGAGCCGGCCCGCCACTCTCATGCCGGCGATGCCTTGGGCGTCTTTGAGTTCGATGGTCATGACCCAGATTATCCCCGATGTATACAGGCCGCGAGGGGCGTTCCATTAGAATTCCCCAGTGACCTCCCAACATACCCTGATCGAGGGGGCCAGCGCCCTCAGCCCGTTTCGGGCCCAACAGCTTTTGACCCGCCTGCAAGCAGAACACGCCGCCGTTTCTGGGGTATCGGGCCGCCATTTGTATCTGGTCGATTGGCGTCAAGCGCCCACGACAGAGCAGATGGGGCACATGACGAAATTGCTCAACCAGGGGGCCGACATGCCCGTGGAAGCCCCGGCTGACGCCGTCTGGTGGGTCTCTCCGCGCTTGGGCACCTTGTCTCCCTGGGCCTCCAAGGCCACCGACATCGCCCGCAACTGTGGCTTGCCCGTACAGCGGGTCGAGCGGGCCACCGAGTACCGGCTCAAACTCAAGGGCGCAAGACCTGACCCTGCACTCAACCAGCGCCTGGCCACCGTATTGCACGATCGCATGACCGAATCGGTGCTGGACCGCCGCGATGCCCTGTGGCAGCTTTTTGTGCCCCGTCAGGCCGAGCCCATGGCTCGGGTGGATGTGCTGGGCCTGGGTCGCCTGGCCTTGACAAAGGCCAATGAACAATGGGGGCTGGCGCTGGCCGAAGACGAAATCGACTATTTGCTGGAAGCCTTTGGGCAACTGAAGCGCAACCCGACCGATGTCGAGCTGATGATGTTTGCCCAGGCCAACAGCGAGCACTGTCGACACAAAATCTTCAACGCCCAGTTCACCATCGATGGCGAGGCACAGACGCATACCTTGTTTGGCATGATTCGGCACACCCATCAGGTGACGCCCCAGCACACCGTGGTGGCCTATGCCGACAACGCGTCCATCATGAACGGTCACACGCTGGAGCGTTGGGTGGCCCGTCCGGGAGAACTGGGTGCCCCCTATGTGGCCGAGCAAGCCCAACACCATATCTTGATGAAGGTGGAAACCCACAACCACCCGACCGCGATCTCGCCCCATCCTGGTGCATCCACCGGCGCTGGTGGCGAGATTCGTGACGAAGGGGCAACGGGTCGGGGCTCCAAACCCAAGGCGGGTTTGACCGGTTTCACGGTTTCGCGGCTATGGGGAGGCCTCAGCGATCAGCCCGGCGGCAAGCCCGGCCACATGGCGAGCCCGCTGGAGATCATGTTGGAAGGACCTCTGGGCGGGGCCGCTTTCAACAACGAGTTCGGGCGCCCCAATCTATGCGGTTATTTCCGCGAATACGAGCAACAGGTCGATGGCGTCCAACTCGGCTACCACAAACCCATCATGATCGCGGGCGGTCTGGGGCAAATTGACGCCAGCCAAACCAAAAAGCTCGATTTGCCTGCAGGCTCATTGCTGATCCAGCTGGGCGGCCCGGGCATGCGCATCGGCATGGGCGGGGGTGCGGCCAGTTCACTGGCTGGTGGTGCCAATGCGGCCGAGCTCGATTTTGACTCGGTGCAGCGCGGCAACCCGGAAATCGAGCGACGCGCACAAGAGGTCATCAACCATTGCTGGGGCCTGGGCGAGCGCAACCCCATCCGGGCCATCCACGACGTGGGGGCAGGGGGCTTGTCCAATGCCTTCCCCGAGCTGGTCAACGACGCCGGCATGGGCGCGCATTTCAATTTGCGCCTGGTGCCGCAGGAAGAAACCGGCATGGCCCCGAAAGAAATCTGGTGCAACGAAAGCCAGGAACGCTATGTACTGGCCATAGCCCCGCAAGATCTGGACGTGTTTCGCAACTTGTGTGAACGCGAGCGTTGCCCATACGCCGTGGTGGGGGTGGTCACGCCCGAGCGGCGACTGTGGCTGGAGGACCCCGGCCAGGACACCCCGGTCGACATGCCCATGGAGGTTTTGCTGGGCAAACCGCCCCGCATGCACCGCCAGGTCCAGACCTTGGCAAGACCCGCCCGAGCCATCGACCTCACCGGGGTCGATCTGACCCAAGCGGTGACGGGGGTGCTCAGCCACCCCACGGTGGCCTCCAAACGGTTTTTGATCACCATCGGGGACCGCACAGTCGGTGGCTTGACCCATCGCGACCAAATGGTGGGCCCTTGGCAAGTGCCGGTGGCCGATGTGGCCGTCACCCTGGCCGACTTCCGGGGCTTTGCAGGCGAGGCCATGGCCATGGGTGAGCGCACCCCGCTGGCCGCCATCGATGCACCGGCCAGTGGACGCATGGCTGTGGCCGAATGCATCACCAACTTGCTGGCCGCCCCCATCGAGCTGGGGCGGGTCAAGTTGTCGGCCAACTGGATGGCCGCTTGTGGTGAGCCCGGTGAAGACGCGGCCTTGTTCCAGACCGTCCGGGCAGTGGGGCTCGAGTTATGCCCGCAACTGGGCATCTCCATCCCGGTCGGCAAAGACAGCCTCTCCATGCGCACCCAATGGCAGTCCGAGGGACAGGCGCAACGGGTCACCTCGCCCGTGAGCCTGATCGTCAGCGGTTTTGTCAGCATGGCCGACGTGCGCGGCACCTGGACACCGCAACTCAATGCCACCGAGGCCGACACCACCCTCATACTGATCGATTTGGGACAGGGGCAAGCCCGCATGGGCGGCAGCATCCTTGAGCAGTGGCTCAACACCCAGGGCCGCCACAGCCATGACCGCGTCCCTGACCTCGATGACCCGTCCTGCCTCACCCGCTTGGCCGAAGCTTTGGCCGTTTTGCGCCGTCAGGGTTTGGTCTTGGCTTATCACGACCGCAGCGATGGCGGGCTTTTTGCCACGGTGGCCGAAATGGCATTTGCCGGTCATGTGGGTGTGGCCCTGACCATCGACATGCTGGTCACGCAAGGCGATGGCATCAGCGACAGCCGGGCAGACCATGGCGACAGCAAAAACTGGGCTTCGCAGATCGGTGGGCGACGCGACGACCTCAGCCTGAGGGCCTTGTTCAACGAAGAATTGGGGGTGGTGATCCAGGTCCGCACCGCAGACCGCGACGAGGTCATGCGCGTCTTGCGCCTGCACGGCTTGTCCAGGCACAGCCACTGCATAGGCAAAACACGCCCCATGTCCTCCACCCTCGACGATGGAAAAGGGCGGATCAGCATTTGGCGTGATGCCAAAGAGATTTTTTCCGCCTCTTTGCGAGATTTGCACCAGGTCTGGGACAGCGTCAGTTGGAACATCTGCCGTTTGCGTGACAACCCGCAGTGTGCCGACAGCGAGCACGATGCGGTGGGTCGCCCCGAAGACCCGGGTTTACAACAAAGCCCCAGCTTTGACCCGCAAGAAGATGTGGCGGCCCCCTTTGTTCATCTGGCACGCCCCAAAGTGGCGGTTTTGCGCGAACAAGGGGTCAATTCGCACCTGGAGATGGCCTATGCCTTCCATCTGGCGGGTTTTGAACCCCATGACGTCCACATGAGCGATTTGCAGTCAGGCCGCATCCACCTCTCACACTTCCAGGGGTTGGTCGCCTGTGGCGGTTTCAGCTACGGCGACACTTTGGGCGCCGGTGTGGGTTGGGCCCGCAGCATCACCTTCCATGCCGCTTTACGCGAGCAGTTTGAAGGCTTTTTTGGACGGGGCGACACATTTGCCTTGGGGGTGTGCAATGGTTGTCAGATGTTTGCCGAACTGGCGACCATCATCCCGGGGGCCCAGGCCTGGCCCCGCTTCACCACCAATCTCAGCGAACGCTTTGAGTCCCGCTTGTCACAAGTAGAGGTGCTCGACTCGCCCAGCCTGTTTTTTCAGGGCATGGCCGGCAGCATCCTGCCGATTGCGGTGGCCCATGGGGAAGGACACGCCAATTTCCAGCATCAGGGCGACCCGGATCAGGTGTTGGCGGCCATGCGTTTTGTCAACACTTCGGGGCAAGCCACCGAGCAATACCCGGCCAATCCCAACGGCAGCCCCGGCGGGCTCACGGCAGTGACCACCGCCGACGGACGCTTCACTCAAATGAGCTGGACATCGGGCGCCCTCGACCAGCACAGCCCGTGGTTGCGCCTATGGCGCAACGCCCGCCGATGGGTGGGGTAAAAAAACCGGCTTATTCCACCTTGGCTTTGGCGCGCATTTCCTGCTGGAAGCTGGACTGCTTTTGCTGTTGCAATTGCTGAGAAATCTGCGCTTTGACATCGTCAAACTTGGGCAACTGTGCCTCGCGCACATCGTCAAGACGGATCACGTGAAAGCCAAACTGGCTTTTGACCGGCGTGTCGGTGATTTGGCCCTTTTTGAGGGCCACCATGGCGTCAGA
>JBEBAJ010000018.1:0-17668 GCA_041158965.1 Pseudomonadota bacterium
CTGTCCGGTGCGGATGCGACGCGCCACGCGCACGGCGTGTTCTTCGTCCTGGCTCCAGACGCCACCGCCCAAGCCATAGATGGTGTCGTTGGCAATGCGAATCGCATCGGCCTCATCGCGATAGGCAATGATCACCAACACCGGCCCAAATATTTCTTCGCGGGCCAGGGTGTGTTCGGACTTGACCACCAACACCGTGGGTTGCACAAAGTAGCCTTTGTCGATGGCCGGGCGCTGGGCACCGCCAGCAACCAATTCGGCGCCCTCTTTCAGGCCCAGCTCGATGAAGTTCAGCACCCTGTCGCGCTGTGCCGCACTGACCAGCGGGCCCAATCGGGTGTTCTCATCCAGACTCGGGCCCAGAGTGAGCTTGGCGACCGCCGCCGCAGCCAAGGCTTTGGCCTCTTCCAAACGGTCGGCGGGCACCAACATGCGCGTGTGCGCCGAGCAGGTCTGTCCACTATTGAGCATGCACGCCGAGACACTGCCTTTGACGGCAGCAGCCAGGTCGGCGTCGGGCAGGATCACGCTGGCCGACTTGCCCCCCAGCTCCAGCGCCACACGCTTGATGCTTTGCGAAGCCACCTCACCGATGCGTTTGCCCGCCCGTGTTGAACCCGTAAAGCTCACCATGTCCACTTCCGGATGGCCCGATAGCACTTCACCCACCACAGGCCCGGCACCGTTGACCAGATTGAACACGCCCGGCGGGAAACCGGCCTCGTGGATGATCTCGGCCAGAATCATGGCGTTGATCGGGGCCACCTCGCTGGGCTTGAGCACCACCGTACACCCCGCCGCCAAGGCCGGGGCCACTTTCAAGGTGATTTGGTTGAGCGGAAAATTCCATGGCGTGATGCAAGCCACCACCCCCACCGGCTCCCGAACCACCAGCGAATGGCCGACTTTTTCTTCCCACTCGAAGCGTCGGGCCTGCTTGGCGGCATTGCCCCAATTGAAGATCGGACCACCCACTTGCACCATGCGAGACAGCTTGATCGGCATGCCGACCTCGCGGGCAATGGCCTGTGCCATTTCCTCGGCCCTGGCTTTGAGGCCCTCCACCACCTTGTCAATCAAGGCACAGCGGGTTTCCAGCGGGGTCTGCGACCAAGCGTCAAAAGCGGCTCGAGCGGCCAACACGGCCTGCTGGGCCTCGGCCACACTACCTTGAGGCACCGTGGCAATCACCTCCTCGGTGGTCGAATCATGCACGGCAAAGGTTTCTTTGCCTTGTGCCTTGATCCACTGGCCGTTGATGTAGTGCGAGTCGTAAACTTTCATGGGTCTCCCTTGAGATGATGAACGCATGCAGTATATTGCCTAAATGCAAAGCCACTGTGAACACTGATGCAGGTTCATCGAAGCACTTAGGGAAGCTCTGGCATCGGGGAAGGTTCAATTCAGCCCCAAAATCTGTCGGGTCACCAAAGGCACCGCCATGCTGGTGCCGCTTGCTCTTTGTATGCGGTGCCCATGACGGCTCCAAGCATGAACACCCCGGCGATGGTGCGATGCGTCAACCCGCACCCCCACCCGCCGCCAACCGACATCCGCCTCTACAGGACAGCGCCCGCTGTAAGCACTGAGTTGATCATCGCTGGGGGCCTGTACCCATAGGTTTTGCACAGATGGGTCGAGCGCCTGCGCAATCACCACCTGCGCCATCCAGGGGATCAGCCCGCTCAAGGTAGGCAAGCCATCGTCTGAATTCACAGACTCACCATCCAGATGGGCTTGACGCCACATGCCCACTTTCGAGGCAGTCATCATGGAGAGGTGAGCACTCAAAGAACCGCCTCTCTCAAAAGTCATCCTTAAACCCCAGCGCCCGGAGGAAGCCAAAGGCTGATGGGACGACCATGCCGCCGTGGGCGGCAAGCGCATGACCATTTGCACCCTGTCTGAGGCGGCATGGCTTCGTTGGGCCATCGACATCGGCCCCAGCTGCGCCGACCATGATCCGGCGGGTGGTTTGACCTCGACCTTGGCATGACCTTGCGCCCGGTCAAACCAACATTCCAGAAATGAAGGTCGGAAGTTCTGAGCGGGCAAATGCCAATTCAATGTCACGGCCTGAGCCGCTTGAACATGGATCTGTATGTTTTGTTGATCTGCATGGTTGTTCCCTGCGGCCATCACCCATGTCAGCTCAACCCCCAAAGATTGCGCATATGCACAAAGTACCCGCGCTGAGCGGGAAATGAAACTTTGCGAGTGACGATCGGCGTCAGTGCTCACGAGGCTGAGCATCACCAGCAATCGGGTTCCAGCCGGGCAAGAACCCAAAGCCCAAACGATGGCATCGATCACCTCGGGCCAAAGGGCGGCATAAGGCAGACTGAACAGAATCTCATCAGGAAGTTCGTACAGATAGATCGGGATGCGGGGCATTGGGCCCAGGCCATCATGCCCCTCCAAAAGCAAGCCAATGACTTGAGCACCGTGGCTTTGGGCCATGTCTGGCCGTTGACCCATGGTCGCCATGGGGCTGCGTTTGTACATATGGACCACGCCCGATTGCCGCAGGGTCTGCAAGGGAAAGCCGTGATCAATCACCAACACCCTTGGGCCTGTCGCATCCAGCACAGGCCCAACGCTTGCGGTGAGTCCATCAGTGGCCCTGAACAACACATGGGATGAAGCTTGTATGTCTGGAAAGTGAAGCCCCTTGGGGTTGAACCAAGGGGCGCCCCAAATGTGATCATGAAAGAGATCCGGCCCCTTAGCCAGCCAACGCAGCAGCGCTGGAGCTTGGGCCGCGATGGTCACCCAAACGTCATCGCCGTCATTCATCTGGGTATGCACCGACCCCTCTGCCCCCAATATCGATGTCAGATCTGGCAGGTGATGTCGGTCTAGAACACCGCAAATTCGCGAGCACATCCCCCATGCACGCATGTCATGGTCCACAAACCGGTGTGACCAGGCCAGGGCCAAATGGGGATCCATTCTCGCCCCATCCAGCGGTATGGTTTGTGACATGCCCTTGACCGATGCCTGCAGAGCGAAGGAAGCGCCCATGAGGGTGCCCACGCTGGTTTGCAAAAACTGTCGACGATTGAGTTTGAATGCGCACATCGCCTCACTCCCATTCGGTCAAAGCCTGCGTCCAGATCAGGCGCCAAACCGGCCACAACCCCTTGGATGGCACAACGATGGTGTGGTCCACGTCAAATGCGGGAAGCGAAGGATGGGCTGGCCCAATCGACATCCAGTCGGTTTTGCTTCGGTAAACCTTCTCGGTGAAATGACACACTGAGATCGTGCTTGGCGACGCAGACGCCAATGCCACGGCACAATTCGCCAAAGATCGTCCCAGCAACATCCCGGCAATCGCATCAACCGGGAAATGAACGCCAGCCACCACCCGATTGACGGCAATCCGAAACGCCTGACGATCCAACTGTGTGGCCAATGGGTCGTTAGAAGATAAACGCAATAAATGCTTGAGCGTTTGCGCCACGGCAAAGGCTTGCGTCGCGTGGCCCATAGGAAACGATCCGTGCCCGGGTGTGGTGATGATGGGCTGCACCAAGGGTGACAAATCTTGGGGTCGCCATGCGCCCAGAACTTGTTTGAATCTCATTTCTATGCAAACGGCAAACCAGATGATCGCCTGCAGCACCTCAAAAGTACGGGGCCTCGCATCGGGCCGCAAGGGCAAAATACTGCCCCACAAGGCCCATTGATGGTCTATCTGCGACAGAATTTCCTCGCTGCGCTCGGCCCTTAATTCAGCCAAGGACATGACCTCTGACAGCTCTTGTTCGAACAAAGCCAGGCTGGGTCGTTCGGCGTAAAACAACGTGGCACCGCCGCGCAATCCGAAAGAGCAATAAGAGAGATCGGTGGCATGCGAACGACCACTCCACTCTGCCCCAAAAACCAGGTCTTGCGACGCCATGAACTGTCTGACCCAAGGCTGGGCATGAAGCGTATGCCGGTCTGGATGAGGCATGTGGCGGGGCCCGGCGCGCTGAGGCAACTGACCCAGGATGCCGTCACGGTTCATGATGTGTGCCCTGACCTGTAGCGGGTTGGCGTCATCATCTCTGAGTGTGCTTGGCAACAAAGTCAATCCACCCCCTGCACCACCCCCTGCACCACCCCCTGCACCACCCCCTGCACCACCCCCTGCACCACCCCCTGCACCACCCCCTGCACCACCCCCTGCACCACCCGCCAAATTGGATAAAAATGAATGAATCATCGAGCCCTCGCTTTCAAAAAGAACAGGCTCTAAGATTAATACAAATTAATTCATTTTTGGCGTGAAGTATTTCCGTAACCAAATACCAAAATCACATGCAAGCAGTGGGACGTGCAAGCCCCTTGCGCGTTCAGATATGCCCCCAAACCAGCATCACATCACGCCCCTCCACCCACAGGTCCACCTTGGCCCCCACCGGCAGACAGACCCGGGTCGGCACATGGCCGAAAGGCAGATCGGTCAGCACCGGCACTTTGAGTTGTGATCGCAACCACTGCACCACCGCCTGCATATTGAAGCCACGGTCATGAGGGGTCAGGCGGTAGTCGGTGAATTGCCCCAATACGATCGCTTTTTGGCGCTGTAAAACGCCCGAGAGCAAAAGCTGGCTCAGCATGCGTTCAATCCGATAGGGGTGTTCGCCGACGTCTTCCAAAAACAGCACGCCGCCATCCACCTGCGGGAAATAAGGCGACCCAAGCAAGCCACACAACACACACAGGTTACCACCCCACAAGGTCGCGTCTTTGGCCCACAGGCCCGGCTTGCGTTCGGGCAAACCACGCGCGCCAGCCACTCCCATGCGCCAGCCTGCCCCCTCGCCTTGCGCCAGCAGCAGATCTTCAAAGCAGGCTTGGGTGATGTCATCCACTTCGATGGCCCCGAAGCAGTCGCACAACGCGGGCCCGGCCCAGGTCACCCCTCCAGTGCGGGCCAGCACGGCCAGTTGCAAGGCCGTGAAGTCGCTAAAACCCACCCAGGCCATGCCCTGGTCGATGGACTTCTGTATCGCCTTGTAGGGCAACTTGGGCAAAATTCGCGTCAGCCCGTATCCGCCCCGGGTGATCAGGCTGGCGTGGGCACCGGATGCGGCCGCACGCCCGATGGCCGCCAAACGCTCTTCGTCGCTGCCCGCAAATCGGGTAGAAGATGACAACGCGGCAGGGTCAAGCAGGGTTTCATGCCCCATGGACTTCAACCGCTTCAGGCCGCGTTTGAGTGCCGTTTTGTCACGCACGGCCCCGCTGGGGGAATAGATGTAAATGTTGGACATGAATGAATTCTCTCAGGTGCCCAGTTCGCTCAGGGCACGCTCGGCGATGACTTGACCATGCTCTTGCACAAAGTGACCCGCCTGGGGCAAGACCCAAGGCGGCGGGCAACCCGCGATTTGGTCGGCCAGGGCCGACATGACGGGCTCGCCCAACACCGGGTCTAATGCCCCCACCGCCATGCAACTGCGCCCTGTCCAATGCTTGCGCCAAAATTCCAGGGCGTGCCGCGATAACTCTGCACCCGGGCTGTCCTGGAATTCGGGCACCATGGGCGGAAACGCCCGCAAGGCGGCCCGGTGCCCCGAGTCTGGAAAGGGCGCATCGTAAGCGGCACACTCGGCGGGGCTCATGTGCGGGTTTCCTCGGGCGAATAAGCGACTCACGGAGAAATCGGGGTTTTTGGCGCACATCTCGCGCCATGCCAAAAAACCGGGCGACAAAGGCTGTTCACCGGTGGCCAGGGTGGTGTTCATGACCAACAAACCCTGATATCGATGTGGCGCGGCCATGGGCAGGGTCAGGCCCAGAATACCGCCCCAATCTTGCACCACCAGGTTCACGCCCGTTAGGTCCAGCCGCTCAATGAATTGCAGCAGCACCTCACGGTGCCATTCGAAGCGATGCGCGCCGTCTTTTTTGGGTTGGTCGCTTTTACCAAAGCCGGGCATGTCAGGTGCCACCACCCGGTGCCCTGCCGCCAGCCAGACCGGCATCATCTTGCGGTACAAGTAACTCCAGGCCGGGTTGCCATGCAGGCACAGCCAAGTGACCGGGGCATGGCGTGGGCCCTCGTCCAGGTAATGCATGCGCAGGCCAGCCAGCGCGGGCAGATCGTTCAAATAGTGTGGTGCCCAAGGGTAGCCGGGCAAATCGACAAAAGCCGAATCGGGCGGACGCACAGCATCTTCACGCAAAGGCCAGGGGTTCATGCGCTTTACTCTGAAAAAATCCTTCAACAAGGACCCGCACTCATCGGCCATCACCCCCCCTTGCACTTGCGTCTGGTGATTCAGCCTGGGGTCGGCAAACAAATCCAGCACCGAACCGGCTGCCCCGGTCTTGGGGTCTGATGCGCCATAAACCACTCGACCCAGGCGGGCGTGCAACATGGCCCCGGCACACATCGGGCATGGCTCCAGGGTCACGTACAACTCGCAACCCTCCAGCCGATAGTTACCCAGCTTCTGGCTGGCCGCACGCAAGGCCAGCATTTCGGCATGGGCAGTAGGATCGTGTCCGGCGATGGGGGCATTGTGACCGGTGGCCACCACCTGACCGTCTTTCACCACCACGGCGCCCACGGGCACCTCGCCCAATTCGCGTGCCCGCTGAGCTTGCGCCAGCGCCAAGGCCATGTGGGAGGCGTCGCTCCTGGGCCTGAACCCGCCATGCCCAGGTCAACCATCCAGCCGGCCAGCTCACGCTCTCTGTCGTTGCCCGCCGCATAGGCCGCATGCATGGCAGCGTGCGACTCGGGGCGGTGTTGATTGAGTTTGATCTTGGTTTGTATGTCCAACACCTGCAGCTCAAAAGCCACTATGGCCGCCAACATCCCGTGGGTGTATTTCTCGGGCAAGCCCCGCCATTGTTGGGCATAAGGGGGGTCGTGGTCTGAAATGAGCTGCTTGAGCAAGGCGTCTTTGGCTTCTTCGCCTTCAAGCAGACGAACCTTGACTTTGGCCTGCACGCTCAGGTAGTTCCAGGTCGGCACCCTTTGTTCATCGGGATAGACGCGGGTGGACATGAAGGCATGCGGCCCCAAAAAGGCCACCAGCGCCTGCTCACGTTGGGCCAGGTGCGCCACCTGGGGGTTGGCCCGGGCCAGATGCCCCAACAAGCGGCTGGGTGAGCCGTGGTCGTTGCAGGCATCGAGCTTGAGGGGCAAATGCGAGGCAAATGGAAAGCCCTGATCGTCGGTGCTGATCAGGGTGGCCAAGGGGTGCTCGGTGATCAGACGCCGGGTCAGGGCGGGGTCTTGCGGGTCAAATTGTCTGGGCAAATACATGGCGTGTCCTTTGCCATTACTTTAGCGCACTGCGGGCGCGATTGGGCTCAGGTGCGCCAGCGTGCCGGCAAAATCCGCAGCGCATTTTCACGTTCGATCGCGCGCAGATCGCTGGCCCCGAAAATCTGGCTCAAGCCCCTGACATGGTCGATGCCGGTTCGATAGGGGTAGTCGGTGCCAAAGACGATTTGACGGGTGTCCACCAGGCGGGTGAGCGCGGCCATGGCAATGGGGTTGGACGCCTGCGCGGTGTCATAGTAAAAGCGCTTGAGCAAGCCCATCACCACGTCGTAGTTGAACCCCCTGGCCTTCAATCCAGGAATGTTGACCGCCTGGGTGTTGAAACGCTCGGTCAGTGCGCCAATGGTGCCGCCGGCGTGCGAGAAGATGAAATTGATGTCGGGGCAACGCTGGGCGGTGCCCGAAAAAATCAGGCTGGCGATGGTGCGGGTGGTGTCGGTGCCGTACTCAATGATGACCGAGGGCACCCCCGAGTTGAGGTTGCGGCAACAGGCCGGCTCATTGGGGTGGGTGTAGGCCGTCACCTTGCGCCGGTTGAGCTCGTTCATGACCGGGGCAAAGGCCGGGTCGCCCAAAAATTTGTCGGCATAACTGGTCATGAATGCCACGCCATCTGCCTTGAGCACGTCCAGGGCGTACTCGATCTCTTTGAGCGTTTCATCCACATGCGGCATGGGCAACAACGCAAAAACGCCAAACCGCCCCGGGTACTGGTCGGCCAGTTGGCGGGCGTATTCATTCGAGGCCCGGGCCACGGCAGCCGCTTCGGCAGGTGGCAAAAAACCAACCGCAGGCAAGGTGGGCGAAGTCATCGAGGTGGCAATGCCGGCCTGGTCCATGTCATCCAGAGACTTTTGCGGCGACCAATTGGTGACGGGCGGGGTGTCAAGATTGGCCTTTTTGAGGGCCGTCACCCAGGCGGGGGGTGAGAGGTGATGGTGGACATCGATGCGATGGGCTGGGGCCGGCCCCATCACCGTGGCGCACCCGCTGGCGCTCAGGGCACCCACGGCGCCGATACCGGCCAAAGACTGCAAAAAGCCACGGCGCGAGGCACCAGGGTGGCATTCACAAAAACCCGTGTAAGCGTGTGGGCGGTTCAATTTTGTCTCCTTCTAAAACATCCCTCTGAACATTCCATCAGGACTGCCCCATGCATAGGATTGTGATAAACCCCTAGTCGCCTTCACCTGCGCGACTGAGGCCGACGCCCCATCGGGTGAACATCTACAATCTGAAAATCAGCTTAAAACCATCCCCAAGGATCCTGACATGCCCACTTCCTGCGCACGCCTCACCCTGCATTTGGCGCTGGGTTTGACCCTCAGCATGCCCGTCTGGGCTGGCAAAACCCTGGACCAGATCAAGCAAAAAGACCAGATCAGTTGCGGCGTCAACACTGGCATCGCCGGTTTCAGTGCCGCCGACAGCCAAGGCAAGTGGAGCGGCATCGATGTCGATGTCTGCAAAGCCCTGGCTGCCGCTGTGTTGGGCAGCCCCGACAAAGTTCGCTATGTGCCTTTGCCTGCCACGCAACGCTTTGCGGCCCTGCAATCGGGCGAGGTCGATGTCTTGTCGCGCAACACCACGGTCACACTGAGTCGCGACACGGCACTGGGTCTCAGCCTGACTGCGGTGCTCTTTTATGACGGCCAAGGCTTTATGGTCCCGGCCAAGTCGAACCTCAAAAGCGCCAAGCAACTCAAAAACGCCACGGTCTGCGTGCAATCGGGCACCACCACCGAGAAAAACCTCAGTGATTTCTCACGCGCCCACAAACTCAACATCAAGCCGGTGGTGTTTGAAAAGCTCGATGCGGCCAACGCCGCCTATTTTTCCGGGCGCTGCCAAGCCTACACCACCGATGCCTCGGGCTTGGCCTCGATCCGCTCTCGCGAAGCCAAAAACCCCAAAGAACACACCATCCTGCCCGACCTCATTTCCAAAGAACCCCTGGGACCCATGGTGCGCAAAGGCGATGACGAGTGGCTGTCGGTGGTTCGCTGGACGGTCTATGGCCTGATCGAAGCGGAAGAATTGGGCGTGAGTGCAGACAACCTGCAAAAACTGTTGGCCGAGAGCAGCGATCCCGCCGTGCTGCGCCTCCTGGGCAAAGGCGAAGACCTCGGCAAGATGCTGGGGCTCGACAAAGAATGGATGCTGCGCGCCCTGATGGCCGTGGGCAACTATGGCGAAATGTTTGAGCGACATGTGGGTGAAAAAACACCCGTCGGCCTCAAGCGTGGTGCCAACGCCCTGTGGACTCAGGGCGGACTGCTCTACGCCCTGCCCTTGCGCTGAAGCCAAATGCCCCGAGCCGCGACCTGGCGCTCGCACCTGTTCCAGGGGCTGATCCTGCTGGCCTTGGCCGCTTTGGTGGTCTGGCTATTCAGCAACACCTTGGCCAATATGCGCGCACGAGGCATCCAGAGTGGTTTTGATTTTGTCTGGGAGCCCGCCGGCTTTGACATCGGCGAGGCGCTGATTGAATACGGCCCCGAGTCGCCCTTCTGGCGCTCTTTTCTGGTGGGCCTGCTCAACACCTTGCGGGTGGCCCTGCCCGGCATGGTCCTGGCCACTGCACTGGGCCTGTTGGTCGCCATCGGGCGCATCAGCACCCATCCTTTGGCACAAGCCTTGGCCAGGCTGTACATCGAAGTGCTGCGCAACATCCCCCTCCTGATTCAGCTGCTGACCTGGTACGTGCTCTTGATCGAGTGGATGCCCGATGCAGACCAGCCCTGGCAGATCGGCGCACACCTGCACTGGAGCAAAGCCGGCTTGACCCTGAACTGGGGCGAAGACACCGCGCTCTACCTCAGCCCCGAATACCTGGCCCTGAGCATGGGCCTCACCTTATACACATCGGCCTTCATCGCCGAAGTTTTTAGAGGCGGCATTGAAGCGGTGCCGCGCGCCCAAACCCTGGCCGCACACAGCCTGGGTCTCACCCAAGGCCAAACACTGCGCCATGTGGTCATCCCGCAAGCCTTGCGGGTCAGCATCCCGCCCCTGAGCAGCCAATACCTGAATCTGACCAAAAACTCTTCACTGGCCGTCGCCATAGGCTACCCCGATTTGGTCAGCATCGCCAATACCGCGCTGAATCAGACGGGTCGGGCCATAGAGTGCATCGCCATCATCATGATGATCTATTTGGGCTTGTCACTGCTCACCGCCTGGGCCATGAACCGCTACAACCAAAAGGTGATGCGCCATGGCTGAGGGCTTAGGGTGGCGGGCCTGTTGGCGCAGCAAAACCAGCGCCGCAGTCACCTTGTTGATCCTGGCGATCCTGGCCCCGCTGTGCGCGGCCCTGCTCGACTGGGCCCTGTTGCAAGCGGTATGGCAGCCCGATGCCCAGGCCTGCGCCCTGGCCCGGGGTCATGGGGCCTGTTGGGGGGTGATAGCCGAGAAGCACCGCCTCATTCTCTTTGGCCGCTACCCTCAGGCCGAGCAATGGCGGGCCATGCTGGCCTGTGGCGTGGTCATCCTCACCTTGCTGTATGCCGCTCACCCGTCCAACTGGTCACGCCACCTGCCGGGACTTTGGCTGCTGGCACTGGCCTTGGCCTGGGTGCTGTTGTCGGGACGGGTCGGGCCTTGGTCGCTTCGCGAATGGGGCTTGCCCCCCGTGCCCAGCGAGCTCTGGGGTGGACTGCCCCTGACCCTGATGTTGAGCGCTGTGGCCATCACTCTGGCCTTTCCTTTGGCCATCGCGCTGGCCTTGGGGCGAACCGGGCCATTGCCGCTGATCTCCCGTCTGTGTGCCATCCTCATCGAAGTCGTGCGCGGCGTGCCCTTGGTCAGCGTGCTGTTCATGGCCAGCTTCATGATCCCGCTGTGGTGGCCAGCCGGTCAATCCCCCGATGTCTTGTGGCGTGTCAGCGCCGCCCTGACTCTCTTTTTGGCCGCCTATCTGGCCGAGGTGGTGCGTGGCGGCTTGCAGGGCGTGCCGCAAGGTCAGGTCATGGCCGGGACCGCCCTGGGTTTGGGCTACTTCGACCTGCAACGACAGGTGGTGCTGCCACAAGCCCTGACCCATGCCTTGCCCGGATTGGTCAACCACTTCATCGGCCTCTTCAAAGACACCTCGCTGGTCACCATCGTGAGCCTGTACGAACTTTCGGGAGCCATGTCGCTGGCATTGTCTGGCGACGCCGAGTGGCGGCCTTTCAAGATCGAGGCATATCTGTTCATTGCCGCCATCTATTTTGTTTTTTGCGCCGCCCTGTCGCGCTACAGCCAGTATTTGCAGCAACGGTTTGAACAGCGCCGCCAATGAGGCAAAGCCATAATCGGGGCTTGACCTCCCGCTGAAAAGAAATGACCTCAAGCCCCCAACCCTTGCGCGGTGTGCGCATCCTCTCACTGGCATTGAACCTGCCCGGCCCGGCCGCCATGATGCGACTCAAAGCCATGGGCGCTCGATGCACCAAACTCGAACCGCAGGGGCCTGCCGGTGCCAGCACCGACCCGATGGCCGTCTACAAGCCGCAGGCTTACGCAACCATGCATCAAGGCATCCAAGTCCTGCAGGCCGACCTCAAAACAGAGGCAGGCCAACGCCGCTTGCACCAACTGTTGGCCAAGACCGATGTGCTGATCACCTCGTTTCGACCCTCGGCCCTGGTCAAATTGGGCATGGCACCCGGTGCCTTGCAGCGCCTCTACCCGGGCCTGATTCAGGTCGCCATCGTCGGTGCGGCAGGCCCGCGCGCTGAAGAACCCGGACACGACCTCACCTATATGGCCGAATGTGGATTGGTTGACGGTTTGCAACTGCCAGCCAGCCTCTTTGCCGACATGGGCGGCTCGCTGTGGGTCACCGAGACCGTGCTGCAAGCTTTATGGCAACGGAATCGCCCTGGTCGCCGACATGGGCGAGGCAGCATCCATCAGGTGGCCTTGAACGATGCGGCCGCGTATCTGGGCCTGCCTCGCCACTGGGGGCTGACCGCGGCCACCGGCGCTGTCGGTGGGGCACATGCGGGCTATCGGGTCTATGCCTGTCAAAACGGGCGAGTGGCAGTGGCCGCGCTCGAACCGCACTTTGCCCGCTCGCTGTGCCAAATCGCGGGTCTGCCCGTCGGAGGCGACCCTGAACACATGGCTCAGGCCGAGATCCACCAAGGCCTCAGCCGCTGGTTTGCCCGCCACACCCGGGCACAGCTCAAGCGGCTGGCCGAACAACACGACATTCCCATGCACCCCTTGGAGTAAGCCATGATCTCGCACCTGGACCACCTCGTATTGACCACCACCGATGAGGCCGCATGCGTCGATTTTTATACACGGGTCATGGGCATGAAATTGGAGAGTTTCATCGGCGGCACGCCGCCCGTGGAGCGCAAAGCCTTCAAATTCGGGGCTCAGAAAATCAATTTGCACGTCAAAGGCCGCGAACACGACCCCAAAGCCCATCTGCCCGTGCCTGGCGCACTCGACTTGTGCTTTTTGGCCGACCGTCCTCTGGCGCAGGTGATCGAACACCTGCAGCAAGCCGGCTGGCCCATCATCGAAGGTCCGGTCCTGCGCACGGGCGCCACGCAAAAAATACGTTCGATCTATGTGCGAGACCCCGACTTGAACCTGATCGAGATTTCTGAACCGGCCTAACAGATCAGTTCACACGCAGCCAATCTTGCAGGCGCTGTGCGCCCAGGGCCAACCGTTGGGTTTCGCGCGAGGCAAAGCACCAACGCAACCACCCCCGGGCTTGGTCTGAAAACGCCTCACCGGGTGCCAAACCCAAACCAGCCTCGGCGACCAGCCTCTTGGCCGTGACCAGACCGTCTGGGTGCCCTTCTATGCGAAAGAAGGCATACATGCCTGCCGATGCCGGTGCCGCCACCACCCGGGGCATGGCTTGCAACAGGGGCACCAGCGCATCGCGGCAGCGCATCAGGTGCTGCACCAAAGGTGGAGTGATCCGGTCTTGGTTCGACAGGGCTGCCAAAGCCGCCTTCTGCACAAACACCGGCGCACAAGAGGTGTTGAACTCGATCAGTTTGCCGATCGCGTCTGTCAGAGCCTCGGGCACCACCAACCAGCCCAGACGCCACCCCGTCATCAGAAAACTTTTGGAGAAACTGTGCGCGACCATCAGCATGTCATCTGGGCGGGCAATATCCAGAAATGACGGGGCGCAGTCGGCCAGCCCAAAAAACAACCGCTCATACACCTCGTCGGCCAAAATCCATGTGCCGGTTTCGCGACAACGGGCCAGAATGGCTTCCTGCTCGGATCGGCTGAGCACCCATCCGGTGGGATTGTTCGGCGCATTCACCACCAACAGCCGGGTGTGTGGCTGTATGTCATCCAAAAGGGCTTGCAGGTCCAAACGCCATGAACCGTCCAGCGGTGTCAGCGAGTGTGTTCGGACACGCGCCCCCAATATTTGGGGCTGGGCGGTCAAGTTGGGCCAAATCGGGGTCACCACCAGACAGTCGTCACCTGCCCCCAACACGGCTTGCATGGCCAGCATCAAGGCACTCACCCCACCCGAGGTCACCGCCACGCGACCTGTATGCACGGCACAGACATCGCCGTGCAATGCCTGCGTGTATGCGGCGATGGCGCTGCGCAGCTCTGGCAAACCGAGGTTATGGGTGTAAAAAGTCTCACCCGAATTCAGGGCGTCTATGGCCGCCTGACGCACCACAGACGGGGTGACCTCATCCGATTCACCAAACCAGAAGGCCAGCACATCTTCTCGCCCCATGCCGGCGTTGGCGACTTCACGGATGAGCGAAGCTTGCAGATGGGCGATCTCTGGTCGCAAAGGCTTCATGGGACAATACAGGTTGAAGAGGGTCACCATGTTAACCGAGTCGCATGAATTCGTATTAAAAGATTTTGCATTTCATACCGGCGAGGTGTGGCCAGAACTCCGGATGCATGTCACTTTGCGGGGTCACCCCGATGGCCTGCCTGTGATGCTCTTGCACGGCACCAATGGCTCAGCCCAGACATTGTTCACACCCGAGTGGGAGGAAAGCTTGCTGGGGCCGGGCCAGGTACTGGACGCTCGGCACCATCGGATCATCATTCCGGACGCTCTGGGCAGTGGGCGCAGCAGCAAGCCCTCAGACCGACTGCGCACCCAATTCCCGAAATACAACTACCTCGACATGGTGCGGGCACAGCACCGCCTTTTGACAGAGTGCCTCTCGGTGCATCATTTGCGGCTCTTGCTGGGTTACTCCATGGGCGGCATGCACACCTGGCTGTGGGCCCAGCTTTACCCCGACTTCATGGACTTGGCGGTTCCCATGGCCTGTTTCCCCACCCCGATGTCGGGACGCAACTGGATGATGCGGCGCATGGTGATCGACGCCATCCGAAACGACCCTGCCTGGCAACAAGGCCATTACACCCAACAGCCACCGGCGGCCCGTTTGGCCCTGACTTATTACGCCGTGGCTACCAGCGGCGGAAATTGGGGGCTGCACCTGGCTGGCCCGAACCGGGCTGCCGCCGATGCCTGGCTGGATCATCGCCTGGCCCATGCCCCCATCCCCGATGCCAACGATGCGCTCTACCAATACGAGGCCTCGCGCGACTACGATGCCAGCACCGGCCTGGAGCACATCCGGGCGCATGTGCTGGCCATCAACAACGAGGACGACGAACGCAACCCGCCCGAGTTGGGTCTGCTGGAACAAGCCATGGCGCGTGTGGCCCATGGCCGAAGCGTCTGGATCCCGCGTGGCCGCGACACCGTGGGCCATGCCACGCTGGGCTCGCCCCGATTCTGGGTCGATCACCTGGCCCGGGCGCTGCGCGAACTCTGAGCGCCCGCTCAGCCCTTTTTGCGCGGCGGCAAACCGGTGTGCTGGGTCAAAATCTGACCCCGTCGCGGCCCGCCAGATGCGGTCTTATCCCCCGCCCGCGTGCTGTTTTTGCGGCGGGCACTGGTGTATGTGCCATCGGTCTGGGGTTGCCAGGTCGGGATCAGGTGGTGTTTGCCATTGCCAATCAGGTCGGCACGCCCCATGGCTTTGAGGGCTTCGCGCAGCAAAGGCCAGTTATTGGCATCGTGGTAACGCAAAAAAGCCTTGTGCAAACGGCGTCGACGCTCGCCACGCACAATGTCCACGCTCTCGCTTTGGGGCGTGATCTTGCGCAAGGGATTGCGGCCGCTGTGGTACATGGCCGTGGCGGTGGCCATCGGGCTGGGGTAGAAGGTTTGCACCTGGTCGGCCCGAAAACCATGGCGTTTGAGCCACAGCGCCAACTCGACCATGTCCTCATCGCGGGTGCCGGGATGGGCGGCGATGAAATACGGAATCAGGTATTGTTTCTTGCCCGCCTCGGCGCTGAAACGGTCAAACATCTCTTTGAACCGGTCATAAGTGCCTATGCCCGGCTTCATCATTTTGGACAACGGGCCTTCCTGGGTGTGCTCAGGGGCAATCTTGAGGTAACCCCCCACATGGTGCTGCACCAACTCTTTGACGTATTCGGGCGACTGCACCGCCAGGTCATAGCGCAGGCCCGAGCCGATCAGCACTTTTTTGATGCCGGGCAGGGTGCGGGCCTTGCGATACAGGCGGATCAGCGGGCCATGGTCGGTGGTCAGGTTTTGACAAATGCCGGGGTACACGCAACTCGGTTTACGGCAGGCCGCTTCAATTTCTGGGCTGCGACAGCCCAGGCGGTACATATTGGCGGTCGGGCCACCCAAATCAGACACGACGCCGGTGAATCCTTTGACCTTGTCACGGATGTCTTCCACTTCGCGCAGGATCGAGGCTTCACTGCGGCTTTGAATGATGCGCCCTTCATGCTCGGTGATCGAGCAAAAGGTGCAACCCCCGAAACAACCGCGCATGATGTTGACCGAAAAGCGGATCATCTCCCAGGCCGGTATCTTGGTCTCGCCGTCATGCCCGCCCTTGTCATCGGCATAGGCCGGGTGCGGGCTGCGCGCATAGGGCAAGTCAAACACCAGGTCCATCTCGGCGGTGGTCAGGGGAATGGGCGGCGGGGTGATCCAGACATCGCGGGCCGTATGCCCTTCCCCATGGGCCTGAACCAGAGCCCGGGCGTTGCCCGGGTTGGTCTCAAGGTGCAAGACCCGATTGGCGTGGGCATACAACACCGGGTCGTCCTTGACCTGTTCGTAACTGGGCAAGCGGATCACGCTTTTGTCGCGCGGTGGCACTTTGAAAGTGCCCTTGCCACGCAGTCCGGTGATGGCCGACACATCAATGCGCTGCTCAACAGGCAGGCCATTTTGGCTCAGTGCCACTGCCTCGGCCTCTTGTTGCCGGGCGCAATCCTGCCCTTGTTCTCGGGCCTGCTCGCTGATCATCAGATAGGGGTTGATGTGCGCCTCGACATGGCCGGGGGTGTCGATGGTGGTCGAGTCGATCTCGAACCAGCCTTCGGGTGTATTGCGCCGCACAAAGGCGGTGCCACGCACATCGGTGATGTCTGCAATGGGCTGGCGTGCCGCCAGCCGATGCGCCACCTCGACGATGGCCCGCTCGGCGTTGCCATAAAGCAGCAAGTCACATTTGCTGTCGAGCACAATCGAGCGGCGCACCTTGTCGCTCCAGTAGTCGTAGTGGGCAATGCGGCGCAAACTGCCCTCGATGCCGCCCAGCACGATGGGCACCTCAGGGTAAGCCTCGCGGCATCGCTGGCTGTACACAATGGCGGCCCGATCAGGCCGCTTGCCCCCCACATTGCCGGGGGTATAGGCATCGTCACTGCGTATCTTTCGATCAGCCGTATAGCGGTTGATCATCGAATCCATATTGCCGCTGGTGACGCCCCAAAACAGATTGGGTTTGCCCAACGCTTTAAAAGCCTCGGCGCTGCCCCAGTCGGGCTGGGCAATGATGCCGACCCGAAAACCCTGATTTTCCAGCATGCGCCCGATGACCGCCATGCCAAAACTGGGATGGTCCACATAGGCGTCGCCTGTGACGAGAATGATGTCGCAACTGTCCCAGCCCAGACGGTCCATTTCTTCCCGGCTCATGGGCAAGAAAGGCGCCGTGCCAAAGCGCTGCGCCCAGAACTTGCGGTAGCTGCTCAGGGGTTTGGCATCGCGCTGAAAAAAAGACACATCGATGGGCGCATTCATCCCTCAAGTGTAGGGGCTGGGGCCATTTTCCGGGTGAGATCCGGCAGATACCCCCAGAGTTTGCCGATCACCCCTTGGGCCTGCGCCACCGGGCCGCTGGTCAAGAACCACAATTGCCGTCCATGGGGGTGGCGTTCACTGGGCTGGCTGGCACTGGGTCGGGGGGGCAGGCGGCGTTGCAACTCCAGGGCAACCGCCTGGGCAGGGTCCAGCAAACGCACCGTGGGCCCGGCGCAGGCCCTCAACGCCCCGGCCAATAACGGGAAATGCGTACA
>JBEBAJ010000019.1:0-21543 GCA_041158965.1 Pseudomonadota bacterium
CGACACCCTGATCAATGCCCACTTCCGGCTCGATGGCTTGGCCACCCTCATCGACGCCTACCATGGCCACGACCTGCTCTCGCGCCAGCCCGAGGCGGTCAAACAAGTCGCCATGGCCGACCGGATTTTCATCACCAAAACCGACCTGGTCAGCCCCGGGCCGCTGCAAGCGTTGCGCGATGAATTGCGTGCCCTCAACCCCCAGGCCGACCAGCACACCGTTGTTCAGGGCGATCTCGACCCTGCCTTGCTCACCGGCCTGGGTTTGCACAGCGCGCGCTCATGTGAGCACACACTATCATTTTTGGGCGAGTCTTTGCAAGAAAAAAACCTGGACGGGCAGGGCAGCCATGGCAAATATTTGGGGTCACGCCCCTCCAACCACGACCCCGCCATCCGCACCCTGTCGTTGCGTTTTAGCCAGCCATTCAAGTGGCCGGGGTTCTCCTCGGCGATGGAACTGCTGACCACCTTGCGCGGCCCAGACATGTTGCGCGTCAAAGGCATCGTGAATGTCGAAGGGCATCCGGTGGTGGTGCAGGGCGTGCAGCACATCTTCAGCCCGCCGGTCGAGCTCGATCAATGGCCCAGTCAAGACCGCGACACCCGTTTGGTCTTCATCACACGCAACATCGCGCCCGAGACCATACGCAACCTGCTCAGCGCCGTCACCTCGCTTTGAATGGGTGAGGGCAGCTGCCCGTGACGCAAGAGTGGATGTTTTGCTCCGGTGCCACCCATTGGGCAGCATAATGACAAAAAAAACTGGAGACAAGTCAACATGACAAATTCCAAGCGCCTGGCCGTCAGCCTAGGGTTTGTATTGGCTGCGGCGACATCTATGGGGCCAAACGCCAGCGCCCAGCATGCCGCTGCCTACCCCGACCGGCCCGTGCGCGTCATCATCCCGTTCCCGCCCGGGGGCACATTGGACAAAGTGGGGCGCATGCTGGCTCAAAAGATGGGCGAGCAACTGGGACAAAGCTTTGTGGTGGAAAACCGTCCCGGTGGCAACGGCATGATCGGCGCCGATGTGGTGGCCAAAGCCAACGCCGACGGCCACACCCTTTTATTCAACGCCAGCACTTTTGTCACCGCACCTATGACGATGAAGTCGGTTCCCTTCAAGGTCCAAACCGACTTCACCCCCATCGGATTGGTCGCCTCAGCCCCCTTGTCCATCGCCATCGGCAACAAACTGGGGGTGACTGACGTCAAGGGTTTGTTGAGCCTGCTCAAAGCCAACCCGGGCAAGTACAACTTTGCCGTCGGCTCGATAGGCTCGGCAGGTCATTTGTGCACCGTCAAACTGGAACAGGCGGCCCAATCACAGATCAACATCGTCCCCTACAAAGGCACCGGACCAGCCATGACCGATTTGGTCGGTGGCCAAATCGAGGGCTTCATCGACCCCTTGTTGGGCTCGGTGCAATTTCACAAGACCGGCCAACTCAGGGTCGTGGGCATCACCGGGGCCAAACGGGTCCCCAACCTGCCCGATGTGCCCAGCGTGTCCGAAACCATCCCCGACTTTTATTGCGCCAGCTGGTACGGCCTGTGGGGCCCGGCCAAGTTACCCGCCGACATGGTGGTCAAACTCAATGCCGCCGTCAACAAAGCCCTGGCCGGCGACATGCGTGATCGCTTGCAGGCCGACGGCATCGTGCCCGGTGGCGGCAGCCCGGCTGAGTTTGCCAAATTCCAGGCCGATGACATGGCCGCATCGGGCAAAATCATTGCCGACAAGAAAATCACTCTGGAATGACCCACATGCCATCCTCTGCTGCGCCCTGGGCGCTGGTCACTGGCGCCAGTTCTGGCATCGGGCTGGCAGTGGCGCGACGTTTGCTGGCACAAGGCTGGCGTGTTCATGGGCTTGACCTCGCTCCTGGCCCTGACCTGGGGGCGCACTTCACCTCAACGCCCATCGACCTGACCCAAAGCGACTCCCTCGATGAGGCTTTGTCACTGATTCTGCGCTCAGCAACACCACAAGCTTTGGTGCATGCGGCCGGCCTGTTGCGAGTGGGTCATCTCGCAGAGATGAAAGCCGATGACGGTCATCTAATGTGGAAACTGCATGTGGCGGCAGCCACCCAGATGGCCCATCGGGTGCTGCCCCTCATGCACCAGGCCAAAGCCGGGCGCATGGTGATGCTGGGCAGTCGGGTGTCGGTGGGCATGGCGGGGCGCAGCCAGTATGCGGCGTCCAAAGCCGCCCTCGTTTCCCTTGCCCGCAGTTGGGCCGCCGAATCTATGACCTACGGGGTCACGGTCAACGTGGTGTCCCCGGCCGCCACCGATACCCCCATGTTGACCGACCCTGCTCGACAATCCACTGTGCCCAAGTTGCCGCCCATTGGACGCCTGATTCAAGCCGACGAGGTGGCTGCCTTGGTCGCTTATCTGCTCGGCCCTGACGCGGCTGCCATCACCGGCCAAGACATTGCCGTGTGCGGTGGTGCCTCGGTGCAGCGTTAAAAGCCCCATGCAAGATTTGTCTGCCCCCGATCCGAACACCCCCATCGGCATCGTCGGCCTGGGCCTGGTTGGGCACGCCTTGGCCCAACGACTGCAAAGCGCGGGCTATCGCTGCATAGGGTCCGATGTGCGCCCCGACGCCATGGCCCGATTTGAGGCACAGGGCCATTCGATACAGGCATCGGTGGCTCAACTGGCGACCATCGCCCCCGTGTGTATTCTGGCGGTGTTTGACACCCACGATGTCATGGATGTGGTCGGCCAGATCCAAGCCCAACGATCCCCATCAGACCCGGCACTCACCTTGATTGACTGCTCCACCGGCGACCCCATCCTGTTGCAAACCTTGGCCGCCTCGCTCAAAGCCGAGGGCATCGCGTTTGTCGAGGCCCCTTTGTCCGGTTCCAGCGCCCAGATCGAACAAGGCCAGGCCACCCTGCTATTGGGTGGAGAGGCCAGCGACATCACCAGGCTGAACCCGATCCTAGAGGTCATGGCAGAGCAACGCATTTATGTCGGCGCTGCGGGGATGGCGGCTCGTGCCAAACTGGCGACCAACCTGGTGCTCGGACTCAATCGCGCGGCCCTGGCCGAAGGCATGGTCTTTGCCGAGGCCATGGGCATTGCGCCTGACCACTTTTTACAACTGGTGTTGGCCACCCCGGCCCGCTCAGATGCCGCCGTGGTCAAAGGCCAGATGATGGTGCAGGGTCAGTTTGAACCCCAATCGCGCATCCGCCAGCACTTCAAAGACGTCCAATTGATGTTGAGCATGGCTGGCGTTCAGCAGCAAAACTTGCCCCTGTCCCAAACCCATGCGGCTTTGATGAAAGCCGCCATGGAGGCCGGCGATGGCGAACTGGACAACGCCGCCATCATTCGGCAAATTCGACGCGACAAACACAGACCCGGAGGTAACCATGGCTCATAACCCCATCGACGACACCGTCGCCCAGCGCGTCGCACGCTACAAGCAATTGGTGCCTTACAAAGACACCATGAACCAGAACAACGGCATCCCGCCGGAAGCGGTCATGATGATGTCGCCTGACAAGGTCATGCCGATCATGTCCCCCTTGGGTTGGCAAGGGCGCAGCAAAATAGCGCCGGTCAAAGGCGCGCCTGGTTTGACCATCACCCTGGCCGAATGCCCGCCGGGCGACAACGCCGGTCTGCACATGCATACCGCAGCGACCGAAAACTTTTTTTGCGTCAATGGCCGCTTTGAAATCACCTGGGGCGACGAAGGCCAGTACCAGACCGTGCTCGAACCGTTTGATTTTGTGTCGGTGCCGCCCGGGGTCTACCGCGACTTCAAGAACATCGGCACCGGGCTGGGCCGCCTCTTGGTGATGATCCAGCCCGAACCCGGTGACAGCCAAGACGCGGTCTACCATGCCGAACGCGTGGGCCAGGACATCGAGCGCCGCTGGGGCCCGGACACCCGTGCGGCCATGGCCCAAATCGGCATCAGGTTTGGCTCGCCCCCGGCCAAATGACCACAAAAAAGGGCCTCTAAGGGCCCGTGGCGCCCCCGACAGGAATCGAACCTGTATCTAGCGCTTAGGAGGCGCTCGTTCTATCCATTGAACTACGGCGGCGTATCGCCACATTCTAGCGTTTGGGTCTGGCCCCAAGGCTTTCAAGTGGCCACAAGCGACCCCATGCGACCCCAAGCGACCTGAAAGTTGCCGCCCCGACCGATTTAAAATATCGGTAAACCCATCTACACCCACCCCATGTCCAAGTTGTTCATTCTGGTGTTGGCCCTCTTTGGGTCATTGAGTGTCGCCCATGCCAACGGCTTGTGTGAGACGGTACCGGCCAAGGTTCAAAACATCAACGTCAGCTACATCGATCAGCGCGACGCGCTACAGGAACTCGACGACCAGTTGCTCGACATCGTCAACGCCTGCCTCGACATCTCCAGCCCCGAGCGCAAACAGGCCGCCTGCAAAAATGGCCGCGTGGCCGCCGAACAGGTCTTGCGCGTGATCGGTCGCATCGACCAGGCAGCCAAGCACAACGACTTCCTCAAAACCGCCAAGCTCAAGTCGTACAAACTCAGCGTGCAGCTGCTTGAGCGCTCGCGCGAGATGGAGCGCCAGCCCGATTGCCGCCGCTAAGGCCCGGGCTCACTTGCTCAACATCCGCATCGCGTCTTCCAGGCCCTTGAGGGTCAGCGGATACATGCGCTGACTCATCATTTGCTGGACGATGGCGATGCTTTGCCGGTATTGCCACACCCCTGGCGGCTCCGGGTTGATCCAGGCAAATTTGGGGAAGGCATGCACCAGGCGCTGCAGCCACTCGGCCCCCGGCTCTTCGTTGTTGTATTCAACACTGCCGCCCGGCTGCAAAATCTCATACGGGCTCATGGTGGCGTCACCGACAAAGATCAGCTTGTAATCTTTGTTGTACTTGCGAATCACATCCCAGGTCGGGAATTTTTCGGCAAAGCGGCGCCGGTTGTTTTTCCACAAAAAGTCATAGACGCAGTTGTGGAAATAATAAAACTCCAGGTGCTTGAACTCGGCCTTGACCGCCGAGAACAGCTCCTCCACTCTGGCGATGTGCTCATCCATGGTGCCGCCCACATCCATCAGCAACAACACCTTCACATTGTTGTGGCGCTCCGGGCGCATCAAAATATCCAGATACCCCGCATTGGCGGCGGTCTTGGCGATGGTGCCATCCAGGTCCAGCTCATCGGGAGAGCCCTCGCGCGCGAAACGACGCAAGCGGCGCAAGGCGACCTTGATGTTGCGCGTCCCCAGCTCCAGCGTGTCGTCGTAATCCTGATAGGCCCTTTGCTCCCAGACCTTGACCGCGCTTTTATTGCCCCCCTTGCCGCCGATGCGGATGCCCTGCGGGTTATAGCCCCCGTTGCCAAAGGGCGAGGTGCCGCCCGTGCCGATCCATTTGCTGCCGCCCTCATGGCGTTCTTTTTGTTCTTCCAGCCGCTTGCGCAGCGTGTCCATCAGCTCATCCCAACCCATTTTCTCGATGGCGGCCTTCTGTTCGGGCGTGAGCTCCTTCTCCAGCGTCTTCTTCAGCCACTCCAAGGGCACATCCTGCGTGAAGTCGGTCAGCATCTCCACGCCCTTGAAATAAGCGGCAAAGGCGCGGTCAAACTTGTCAAAATGCCGCTCGTCTTTCACCAGCGCGGTGCGGCTGAGGTAATAAAAGTCGTCGATGTGGCACGACTCACTGCGCGGCCCCACCACATCGGCCTGCAAGGCCTCCAGCAAAGTCAGGTACTCACGCACCGAGACCGGTACTTTGGCCGCCCGCAGGGTGTAGAAGAAGTCAGTCAGCATGGCGCCCCCCTCGCTGCAATTGGTGATCGAGGTGCGCGCGCACCGCTGGCCACTCTGTGGCCAAGATGCTGTAAACACAGGTGTCGCGCAAACTGCCGTTCGGCGCAATCTGGTGGGCCCGCAGCACCCCGTCGAGTTTGGCCCCCAGTCGTTCTATGGCCCGGCGGCTGGCCTGGTTGAACCAGTGGGTTCTGAATTCCACGGCGTTGCATCCCAGCGCCTCAAAAGCATGGCCCAGTAGCAAGCGTTTGCATTGGGTGTTCAAGGCACTGCGCTGCACCTCGCGCCGGTACCAGGTCGAGCCGATTTCCAGCCGGTGGTTGGGAGCGTCGATGTGCATGAAAGTGGTCATCCCCACCGCACGGCCCTGCGGGTCGAGCACGGCAAAAGGCACCATGCTGCCCTGTGTTTGCAAGCCCAGACGGCGCTCGATCTCAGCCCGCATGCCCTCCGGGCGGGGGATGAAGGTGTACCAAAGCGTCCACAGCTCACCGTCTTGCACGGCCTGCACCAACTCGTCGTGGTGCGCCATGCTCAAGGGCACCAAGCTGGCGTGGGGCCCGCGCAATTCCACCGCATTGACCTGCATCATTCAGCCATCCTCCCCGATCTCGCCTTTGCCGCGCATAAAGCGCGCCGCCTGCAAGCCCAAGCCGCCACCCAGCCCCACCAGCGCAATGGCCACGATGCTGCCCGCGCTATATCCTTCGGCAAACAGATCCAGGCCCAGCCACTGCCCCAGGCCAAAACCCAGCAAAGAGCCGACCACAAAGCCCACGGCGTCGGTCAGTCCTTCGGCAAGCTGTTTCATCATGATTCAAACGCCACTCAACGGTTGCGGCTTTGCATGAAAACCAGTTTTTCAAACAAAGTGACATCCTGCTCGTTTTTCAGCAGCGCCCCCACCAGCGGCGGTATCGCCACCTTTTCGTCCTGGGTTTGCAGGGCAGACAGCGGAATGTCTTCGGCCACCAGCAGCTTCAGCCAATCGAGCAACTCACTCGTGCTGGGCTTTTTCTTCAGGCCCGGCAAGTTGCGCACGTCATAAAACGTCTTCAGCGCCGCAGCCAGCAGCTCTTTTTTCAAGTTGGGGAAATGCACATCCACGATCTGACGCATGGTGTCGGCATCAGGAAACTTGATGTAGTGGAAAAAGCAGCGCCGCAAAAAGGCGTCGGGCAGCTCTTTTTCGTTGTTGGAGGTGATGAACACCAAAGGCCGGTTTTTGGCCTTGATCAGCTCGCGCGTCTCATAGCAATAAAACTCCATCCGATCCAGCTCACGCAACAAGTCGTTCGGGAACTCAATGTCGGCCTTGTCGATCTCGTCAATCAGCAGCGCCACCGGCTCATCGGCGGTAAACGCCTGCCAAAGCACCCCCTTCAGGATGTAATTCTGAATGTCCTTCACCCGCTCATCGCCCAGCTGGCTATCGCGCAACCGGCTGACCGCGTCGTACTCATACAGGCCCTGCTGGGCCTTCGTGGTCGATTTGATGTGCCACTGTAAAAGGGGCATGTTCAGCGCCTGCGCCACTTCCTCGGCCAACATGGTTTTGCCGGTGCCCGGTTCGCCTTTGACCAGCAATGGCCTCTTCAGGGTGATGGCGGCGTTGACGGCCAGCATCAAATCCTGGGTCGCCACGTAGTTGTCTGTGCCTTTGAATTTCATGAACGGTGATCCTGTCCTCGTTGTCTTGGGTTTGGCTCAAAGCCCCTATATAATGCTAGGTTGATTTACTCTCATAGCCTTGATTGTCATCTGAAAATGAAAAAGCTCCTGACTTCCGCTCTGTTCATCGCTGTCTCTTTCGTGACCAGCCAGGCGCTGGCCCAAGACCTACAGGGTGACCCCAAGGCTGGCGAGAAAAAAATCGCCATGTGCATCGGCTGCCACGGCATCAAAGGGTATCAGGCCAGCTTTCCCGAAGTCTATCGTGTTCCCATGATCTCCGGCCAGAACGCCAAGTACATCAGCAACGCACTCACCGCATATCGCGGCGGCGATCGCAAGCACCCCACCATGCGCGCCATCGCCACCTCGCTGAGCGACCAAGACATTGCAGACATCTCGGCTTACTATGCCGCCCACAGTCAGGCAGCCCCGGCCCCCGAAAAACTGCCCGAGCCTACCGGCAAAGTGGCTGAACTCATCACCAAAGGCGCTTGTGTTTCGTGCCACGGTGCCAACTACTCCAAGGGCATCGATGGCAGCTACCCCAAACTCGCGGGTCAGCACGCCGACTACTTGTTCGTGGCGCTCAAGTCATACAAATCTGAAAATCAGGCCACCTGGGGCCGCAACAATGGCGTCATGGGTGGCATCGCCAAGCAGTTCAGCAACGCCGAACTCAAAGAATTGGCCAAGTACCTCGCCGCACAACCCGGCGAGATGCAAGTCGTGCCCCAGTCGCGCTTCCGCTGATCCGCCCTGGCAGGGCCCGGGCCCCGACTGGTCAGAAAGCCAAAGGCCTCTCTAGCGAGGCCTTTTTTGTTGCCTGTCGTGCGCGGGTGAGCTACCTCAGCGCTTGTTCAAGGCCACCTGTTCCCCAATGTGGTTGATCACCACAGGCGGACGATTCGGGAACCTGGCAATCAATTCCAACTTGCCGCCCATGCCCTCAACATATTGGCGCAAGGTCGAGAGCAGCATGTCAGTTCGCTTTTCCATTCTGGAAATGGTGTCTTGGCGCACCCCCAAGGTTGCAGCCAATTCCTCTTGGGTTTGTTGGGCTGCCTGGCGCAGGTCTTTAAGCGTCGCCAATTCCATCGCACGATCAGCCACCCGCTTTTGCCGCGCTTTGGGCAAAGAGGCCATCACATCATCAAGATTTCTTGCCATTTTTGAACTCCTTACCTGCTGTGCTCAGGGTGCTGAGATGGTTGTCAAAACGATCATCGGCCACCGAGAGCAGTCGCTTGTAAAACCTGCGTTGATCAACTCCGCCCTTGTCGCCCGCTACCAGCAAAATCGCTTGCCGCAAGGGGTCAAAGGCAAAGGCAACCCGCCAGACCTGACCACTCCAGGAGAACCGAAGTTCTTTCATGTTCGAGTGTCGAGAGCCCTTCAAAGTATCGACCGTTGGTCTGCCGAGAAGCGGCCCAAATTCAGCCAGCAATTTGGCATGCGCCAACAGTTCGTCTTGAAGTTCATCTTCCAAAGCCTCGAACTCTTTGTCGAAGGCATCGTCAAAGACAACGGTCCATGTCATTGGGAATTATGCCTTTAAAAACATATGGAGTCAAATCCATATTTATCATCTTCATGCACATCGTCGAAGCCGCGGAAAGCGGAAGACCTCCCTAGGGAGGTCTTCACACTCTTTACACCGGGTTGCGCCCTTGCGGGTTGGCTTACCGGCGCGTCAGAAGAAAGTATATCAATCTTGCGTCGCCAGTCGCTGCAGCTCTTCCACATAAGCCGCCCCATCGGGCGGGCGGCCACTGCGCTGGCTCTCCCACACCATGCGCCCCAGGCACTCCATGGCCTCATGGTGCGCATCGTGCAGCGAATTCCGCCGCGCCGCCAGCAACTCCACCGCCTGGCGCACGCCCCGGGGTTGGTCGATCGAGCATTGCTCACTGATCGACAAATGCATCGATAAATGCAAAAAAGGGTTGCTTTTGCCGTCTTCTACCGCGTACATCCGACTCAATGCCGCATCCACATCGTCCAGATCAGCAAAAAACTCGGGGTGTTCGGCCATCCACTGGCCAGCCAGCGTCTCCAACGCATCCATCGGGGCAGCGGCCTTTTGCTTGGCCCGCACGGCGCAAAAAAAACGCCGCACATCTTCTTGAGAGGGGGTGAACATACCGCCATTGTCACCCATCACACGCGCCCCGGGTGCGTCAGTCGGCTGTCAGACAGCGTGCGGTGAGCCATAATTCACCCCCATGATCGACAAAATATCCCCCTCCATCGCCGATGCGCTGGCAGGCACCCCCGATGGCGCCACCGTTTTGATCGGCGGGTTTGGCACCGCCGGCATCCCCTCAGAGCTGATCGATGGCCTCATCGAACAAGGCGCCCGCGACCTCACCATCGTCAACAACAATGCCGGCAATGGCGAAACCGGCTTGGCCGCCCTGCTCAAAGCCGGGCGTGTGCGCAAAATCATCTGCAGCTTCCCCCGTCAGGCCGACTCGCAGGTCTTCGACGGCCTGTACCGCAGCGGCAAGCTAGAGCTTGAGCTGGTGCCCCAGGGCAATCTGGCCGAGCGCCTGCGCGCCGCCGGGGCTGGCATCGGCGGTTTTTTCACCCCCACCGGCTACGGCACCGAACTCGCCAAAAAAGCCGACGGCACGCCCAAAGAAACCCGCCAGATCAATGGCCGCATGTACGTGTTCGAAGAGCCCATTCATGGCGACCTCGCCCTCATCAAGGCCGAACGCGGCGACCGCTGGGGCAACCTTACCTATCGCAAAGCGGCGCGCAATTTCGGCCCCGTCATGGCCACCGCCGCCAAAAAGACCGTGGCCACCGTGCACGACATCTGCGAGCTGGGCCAAATGGACCCCGAGACCATCGTCACCCCCGGCATTTTTGTCAGCCACATCGTCAAAATCCCCCGCGTCGCCACCCAAGCCGGAGGGTTCAAGTCATGAGCTACACCCGTCGCACCAAAGACCAACTCGCCGCCCGCGTGGCCCAAGACATCCCCGAGGGCGCCACCGTCAACCTGGGCATCGGCCAACCGACCCTGGTGGCCAACCACATCCCTGCCAGCCGCGAGGTGCTCTTGCACTCCGAAAACGGCATTTTGGGCATGGGCCCGGCCCCCGCGGCGGGTCTGGAAGACTACGACCTCATCAACGCAGGCAAGCAACCCGTCACCCTCTTGGCAGGCGGCTCGTTCTTCCACCACGCCGACAGCTTTGCCATCATGCGCGGCGGCCATTTGGACATCTGCGTGCTGGGTGCCTTTCAGGTCAGCGCCACCGGTGACCTCGCCAACTGGCACACCGGTGAGCCCGACGCCATCCCCGCCGTGGGCGGGGCCATGGACCTCGCCACCGGGGCCAAGCAAACCTGGGTCATGATGGACCTGCTCACCAAACAAGGCGTCTCCAAGGTGGTGCAGCATTGCACCTACCCGCTCACCGGCATTGCCTGCGTCAAGCGCATCTACTCAGACCTCTGCACCCTGGCCTGCACGCCGCGCGGCCTGGAACTGATCGACTCCGTCGACGGCCTGAGCAAAGAAGAGCTGTCGCGCATCATCGGGCTGCCTTTCGCCCGCTGAAGGCCCAGGGTGGCCCTTTAAAAAAATTTATTTGGACATTTTTCGGAGAAGAACATGAACCACGCCTACATTTGCGACGCCGTGCGCACCCCCTTTGGCCGCTACGGCGGCGCGCTCTCCAGCGTGCGCACCGATGACCTGGGCGCGATCCCGCTGCGCGCGCTTATGCAGCGCAACCCCAAGGTCGACTGGCAGGCCATCACCGACGTGATCTACGGCAACGCCAACCAGGCTGGTGAAGACAACCGCAACGTCGCCCACATGGCCAGTCTGCTGGCGGGCCTGCCGCTGGAGGTGCCCGGTGCCACCATCAACCGCCTGTGCGGCTCCGGCCTCGATGCCGTCGGCACCTCGGCCCGTGCGATCCGCAGTGGAGAAGCCGAACTCATGATCGCCGGTGGCGTCGAGAGCATGAGCCGCGCCCCCTTTGTCATGCCCAAGGCCGAAACCGCCTTCAGCCGCAGCAACGCCGTGTACGACACCACCATCGGCTGGCGCTTCGTCAACAAGCTGATGAAAGAAAAGTATGGCGTTGACTCGATGCCCGAGACCGCCGAGAACGTCGCCACCGACTTCAAAATCGAGCGCGAAGCCCAAGACCGCATGGCCCTGGCCAGCCAGCTCAAGGCCGTGGCCGCCCAAAAAGCCGGCTTCTTTGACGCCGAGATCGTGCCCGTCACCATCCCCCAGAAAAAAGGCGACCCGCTGGTCGTCACCAAAGACGAGCACCCGCGCGAAACCACCCTGGAAACCCTCGCCAAGCTCAAAGGCGTGGTGCGCCCCGACGGCACCGTCACCGCTGGCAACGCCAGCGGCGTGAATGACGGCTCCTGCGCGCTCTTGCTGGCCTCCGAGGCCGCCGCCGCCCGCCATGGCCTCACCCCCCGTGCCCGCGTGGTCGGCATGGCCACCGTGGGTGTGCCCCCGCGCATCATGGGCATCGGCCCCGCCCCCGCCACCCAAAAGGTGCTGGCACTCACCGGCCTCAAGCTCGAGCAAATCGACGTCATCGAACTCAACGAAGCATTTGCGGCGCAGGGCCTGGCCGTCTTGCGCCAACTGGGCCTGCGCGACGACGACCCGCGCGTCAACCCCAACGGCGGTGCCATCGCCCTGGGCCACCCCCTGGGTGCCAGCGGTGCGCGTCTGGCCACCACAGCGGTCAACCAGCTGCACCGCAGCGGCGGCCGCTACGCCCTGTGCACCATGTGCATCGGCGTGGGGCAGGGCATCGCGGTCATCCTTGAGCGGGTTTAACCGGGATCCCTGTTTAAAACAAAGCGCCGTTAATGCGCCAGGTCGTTCAGCACATAACTGGTGCTGCGCCCGCCCGCATCCGATCTGCGCAACACGCCCCGCGTGAGCAGATCGTTGATGTCACGCAGCGCCGTGTCGGGTGAACACTTGGCGATGGCCGCCCACTTGCTGCTGGTGAGCTTGCCCTCGAAGCCATCGAGCAATCTGTTCAACAACCTCACCTGACGCTCTTTGAGCGGCGTGGTCGCCCAGCGCTGCCAGAACCGCGTTTTGGCCAAGACAGCGTCCAGCGTGTGCTGGGCCTGGTCCACCGCGCGATGCAGCGTGCCCAAGAACCACGCCAGCCACTCGGTCACATCCATCGACCGCTTTTGCGTTCTCTCCAGAATGTCGTAGTAGGCCTGGCGTTCGCGCTGGATCTGCGCCGACAAACTGTAAAAGCGCAGCGGGCTGCCATCGGCACGCGCCAGCAGCAGATCGCCAACGGCCCGGGCGATGCGGCCATTGCCATCGTCGAATGGGTGCAAGGTGACCAACCACAGATGGCCCAGGCCTGCCTTGAGCAGCGGCGCTTCGTTCGACGGGGCATTCAGCCAGTCGAGGAAACGGCTGGACTCAAAGTCGAGGCGATCTGCCCGAGGTGCTTCGAAATGCACGCGCTGGCGGCCCATGCGGCCAGACACCACCTGCATGGGGCCGCTGGCATCGTCACGCCATCCGCCCACCTTGATCTTGGTGAGGCCGGCGTAGCCAGTGGGGAACAGTGCGGCGTGCCAACCGAACAAACGCTCTTGAGACACGGGCGCATGGCAGTTGGTGGTGGCATCAAGCACCATCTCGACCACGCCCTCCACGTGATGATCGAGCGGGGCCAGCGCGCCGATGTCCACACCCAGTCTGCGCGCGATGGACGAACGCACCGACTCGACATTGAGTTGTTCGCCCTCGATCGCGCTGGTCTTGGCCACATCTTCAGTCAGTGCCGCCAGGCTCGCCTGCTCTCGCAGCCCCATGCCGACATCGGCCAGGCGACCCATCAACAAACCTTGGGCACGACTGACCTCGGCCATGGGGCCTGCCAACGCCGCCAGGTCAAAGCGCCAGTTGGGCCAGTCGCTGGCCTGCCAGATGTACTTGTAATCGCCGCTATTCATGCGGAGATTATGGCCGCTATTCCCCGCAAATGCAACTCAATCACCGCATATTGTGCGGTGATTGCATGTGCCATTCGCCGCATGGCCCATCGCCTGGCCCATCGCCATGGACGCGGGTTCAGTGCCCGTTTCAGGCATTCAACCCACCCCGTCTGGCCCTGTATGGGCGGCTTCCTTCAGGCTTGCCCAGTGCGGGTTTTTCCTTCTGCAAAAGGCCATGGCGCTGGTGTCCAATCGCTGATCAACTCATCAACAAGGAATGACCATGGTGCGTTTGTTCAAGTCTTCCCGCCTCTGCCGATGGGCCCTGTGCGGCCTGGCCGTGTTCGGCATGGGGCAGGCGTTGGCCGCCTGGCCCGACAAGCCCATCCGCATCGTCGTCGCCTTCCCGCCCGGGGCCACCACCGACATCATCGCCCGCACCTTCAGCGCGCCACTCAGCGAGGCCCTGGGCCAACCCGTCATCATCGAAAACAAACCCGGTGCGGGCGGCAACATCGCCACCGTGGGCGTGGCCCGCAGCCCCGCCGACGGCTACACCTTCCTCATGCACAGCGTGGCCTATGCGGTCAATCCCTCGCTGTACGCCAAAGCGGGCTACGAAGTCGGCAAAGACCTCAGCGCAGTGGCCATCACCGGCGTGTCGCCCAACATCCTCTTCGTCCACCCCGGCGTCAAGGCCAACACCCTGGCCGAACTTTTGGCCTTGGCCAAAACCGAAAAACTCAGCTACGCCTCGTCGGGCAACGGCACCACCACCCACCTGGGTGCCGAACTGCTGTTCCGCAACCTCGCCAAAGTCGATGTGCAGCATGTGCCTTATTCGCCAGCGGCAGCGGCCAACGCAGTGGTCAGCGGCCAGGTGCCCTTGGGTTCCACCTCGGTACCGCCAACGGTACAACTGGCCAAAGCGGGCAAAGTGCGGCCCATTGCCGTCACCAGTGCGCGCCGCAGCGGCGCCTTGCCCGATGTGCCCACCGTGGCCGAATTGGGCTACCCCGGCTTTGAGTCCAACACCTGGATCGGCATGTTTGCCCCGGCGGGCACGCCCGAGGACATTTTGGTGCGCATGAACACCGAGATCAATAAAATATTGGGCAGCAAGTCCATCATCGATAACTTCGGTGCCCAATCGCTCGAGGCCGTGCGCATGGACCGCGCCGCCACCGAAGCCTATGTCGGCGCCGAAGCCCGCAAATGGGGCGCGGTGGTCAAAGAAACCGGCGCCCGGGTCGACTGATCAACCAGACACTTCCTTTTCAATCAAACACACTTCATCAAGGGAACACCACAATGGCCAACAAAATCGGATGGATCGGCTTGGGCCGCATGGGCGAAGCCATGGTCAAACAACTGACCAAAGCCGGCCACGGCGTCGACGTCTGGAACCGCACCCGCAGCAAAGCCGAGCCGCTGGCCGAGTACGGCGCGACGGTGGTCAACACCAAGTTGGATCTGGCCGCCTGCGAGACCGTCTTCACCATGGTCTCGACCACCGACGATTTGAAAGAAGTTTTGTTTGCCGAAGGCGGCCTGGTCACCGGGGCCAAAAAGCCCAAACTCGTCGTCGACAGCTCCTCCATCTCGCAAGAAGGCTCCACCGAGGTGCGCCAGCGCCTCGAAGCCATGGGTGTGGCCTATTTGTGCGCCCCTGTCTCCGGCAACGGCAAAGTCGCCAAGGCCGGCAAACTGCTCATCGTCGCTTCCGGCCCCAAGGCCTTGTATGACCTGGCCGAGCCCTATTTGCGCGCCATGTCGCGCAAATGCATGTGGGTGGGCGAGGGCGAGCTGGCCCGGGTCTGGAAGATCGCACACAACACCATGTTTGGCGTCGTCATCCAGAACCTGTGCGAAATCACCGTCATGGCCGAAAAAGCCGGCATCCCGCGCCATGTGTTTCTGGAGAGCATCAACGACTCGGTGCTGGGCTCCATGTACACCCGCTACAAATCACCCGTGCTCACCAACCTCACCTTCGATCAGGTCACCTTCACGCCCAAACTGCTGCTCAAAGACATGGACCTGGGCCTGGCCGCCGCCAAAGCGCAGGGCGTGCCCATGCCGGCTGCCGCTGCCACCCGCGAGTCGATCGCCCGCATGGTGGGCCGTGGCCACGACCATGTCGACTTTTCCATCCTGTTGCAAGAAATCGCCGCCGACTCGGGCCTGACCCTCAAGCCCGAGAACGTGCAGGTGGACGACGGCCTGGCCAAGTAAAACCGCCAACACAGGGGTGTATCGATGTCGATGAACATCTTGTTTTTGGGCGTCGGCAAAATGGGTTTGCCCATGGCCCGCCACATGCATGCCGCCGGGCATGCCGTGGTCGTCAACGACCTCGACGCCGAGCGCATGCGCCTGGCCCAGGCCGCAGGGCTCAGTCTGGCCGCAGACGCCAAAGCCGCCCTGCAACAGGCCGACTGGGTCATCAGCTCGCTGCCCAACGACGCCGCCCTCAATGGCGTGGCCGCCTGGCTGGCGCACAACGGGCACTCGGGCCTGACCTGGGTCGACACCAGCACCGTCTCGCTGTCGGCCTCGGCGCACGCCGCGCATCAGGTCGCCGCCAAGGGCATCGAGCACTTGCGCGTGACCGTGTCGGGCAACAACCACATGGCCGAAGCGGCACAGCTCACCGTACTGGCGTCCGGCCCCGAAGCCCTGTTCCAGCGGGCCTTGCCGTTTTTGAAGTGCTGGGGGCCCCATCAGTTCCATCTGGGCACTGGCGAGCAAGCCCGGCTCATGAAACTCGTCATCAACCTGATGATCGCCCAGACCAGCGCCATGCTCTCTGAAGCCCTCAACCTGGGCCAGCGCGGCGGGCTGGACTGGGCGCAAATGTGGCAAGTCATCGGCGCCAGCGCCGTCGGCTCGCCGATTGTGAAAGCCAAATCGGTGCAACTCAGCCAGCACGACTACACCCCCACCTTCACCGTGCACCAAATGCTCAAAGACGTGGGCCTGATGCTGCAAGCCGGGGAAGAGTTGCACGTGCCGCTGCCCCAGCTGTCGCTCACCCAGCAACAAATGCGCGCCGCCATCGCCCAGGGCGACGGCGAACTCGACTATGCCGCCGTCATCCGCGTCATGGCCCGGGCTTGCGGGCAAAATACGCCCTCATGAAAGACTTCATTTACCTCAGCCAGCCACAGCGCGTGGTGTTTGGTGCGGGCAGCCTGCAGCACCTGGAACGTGAAATCGTCGCCCTGGGCGCAAAACGCGCCCTGATCTTGTCCACGCCCGAACAACGCGCCAGCGCCGAGCGCGTGGCCGACATGCTGGGGGCGCGCGCCGCTGGCATTTTTGACCGCGCCGTCATGCACGTGCCCATCGAGACCGCCCGCGAAGCCCGCAGCGTCGCCCACGAACTGGGCGCCGACTGCGCCGTGGCCATCGGCGGTGGGTCCACCACCGGCTTGGGCAAGGCGATCGCGCTCGATTCTGGCCTGCCCATCGTGGCCATACCCACCACCTACGCCGGCAGCGAGATGACCACCATCTACGGCATCACCGAGGCCGGCCTGAAAAAAACCGGCCGCGACACCCGCGTGCTGCCACGCACCGTCATCTACGACCCCGAGCTCACCCTCAGCCTGCCCGTGGCCCTCAGCATCACCAGCGGCATCAACGCCATGGCCCATGCCGCCGAGTGCCTCGCCGGTGCTGCACAAACAACCCAAAGACATAGAAGCCCGCAGCGACGCCCTGTACGGCGCATGGCTGTGCGGCCAGGCCCTGGCCAATGCGGGCATGGCCATCCACCACAAGCTGTGCCACACCCTGGGCGGCAGCTTCAACCTGCCGCACGCCGAGACCCACACCATCGTGCTGCCGCATGCGCTGGCCTACAACCAGGGCTCAGCCCCGGCGGCGTACCAGCGCATGGCACGGGCACTGCGGGCGACCGAGCGGGGATGCAGCGTGGCGCAGGCGGTGTATGACTTGGCTAAAGATCATGGGGTGCCTGTGGCCCTGCGCGACCTGGGCTTGACCGAGGCGCAACTGAACCAGGCGCTGGACATCGCCCTGCAAAACCAATACCCCAACCCCAGGCCGCTACAGCGCGAGCCGCTGAGGGAACTGCTCTACAACGCTTGGCAGGGGGTGAGGCCGGGTTGATCCCTGTTGGGGGGTGGCTGGACTGTGGTCGCCTCAAGGGGCGGGGTGTCTGGCGGTTAGAATATGAGGCAAGGAAGCGTGGCAGAGTGGTTGAATGCACCGGTCTTGAAAACCGGCGAAGGTTTACGCCTTCCGTGAGTTCGAATCTCACCGCTTCCGCCAGATACTTAAATAGGGGCTCTTCCCCATTAACGGGGGATGGGCACTCACTAAACAATGTCTGTCCGAGCTGAAATAATTTTACCCAACGTTGCTCTTCGGTGACAACATCCACTTCCTGGAACTTGGTCAACTCAAACAGCCAGATCCCAAAATGGTCGATCAAGCTGCCGCTTTGAACCGGTCAAAGCGCATCGCCAGTCTGTCGCGGTCTGGGCGGTCTTGCGTCCGAAGGGGCATATGAATCACCCCGCCATTGAGCCTCTTCAGGGCTTCCAGCATGGGACCATCGTTTTGTGCCAACAGCCGCTCTGAGACGTGCAACCTATAGTCGGGGTCGATGCCGATCAAATGGGCGTCAAAAGCGGCATGGTGGATTTTGGACAGCGGGATGCCGTTGGGCACCACCGGCTGGCCCAACTGCTCGTCTTTGTCCGAGATGATGTGTTCCGCATCCAGCAACAAAGCCTCGGGCAAGCCTGAGAGGGCACACCGACCTTGATAGGCCGTGATGACGGCATCTCTGAAGGCGGCCTGATGCAAGCGCTGTTTGACAGACCGCAGTGCGTAACGTCGCTCTGCCGAGGTTTCAGGCAGTTTTAAGCCGTCTTGTTCTGGGCTCGCAAAAGCCACCCTGGCTTTGAGCGATTTGGCATCCCAGCCCGAAATAAAAGCGGGGACGATGACTTGGTACCGGCCAGGGGCGTAGCCCAAAAAGTAGATGATGGGGGTACGATTCTCAAACGCTTCGCGCAGCCACCGGTTGTCAGCGGCATCAGGGTTGGTGCCCATGAAGGCATAGTCCACCATTTCTTCGCCACGATAGATTTGCTGGTGAACCAAACGTTGGTCGTCATACCAGACCTTTGCACCTGTCCTAGGGAACACTGTCTTGATCGAAAGAAGAAGCTGCATCTGCTGCGGCTTGAAAATGCCACGCTGCGGGTTAATGAGTGGGATGCGTTGCCCATTGAATATGAATCCGGGTTGGAGTTCATGGGCGGTTAAATGATCGTGAATTTCACACAAATTCCGAACATGCTTGAAGGCTGCCAGTCGCATCAATTCGTCGGTGCTAGGGTTGCTCATCATTTCACCTGTGTACAAGACCCTGATCTACTTGGGTATCTGGGCGTTAAAGGGGTCTGCCGCAACGATGAGCTGTTGGCAATGCAGCGTGGGGTACAGCTAAAAGTCAGTTCACGCGGGGCAGCATTGGGTGCTGGTGCACTTTTGGCCGGGGCGTTGATGCGATTATGGGCGAATTACTTTCTTAATGGTAAAGATTAACGAATTTGAAGCAATTAAGGCTTGTTGATTTTGTCAAATTGAAATGGTTGCTTTCTCCTGTTCGATCACATCATTTCAATCGGCATTGAATCGAAGCACAGCGACTCTGATAGTTTGACCGCATGAAAGGAAGCGGTGGACAAGATGTGCAGTACCGCATACTCGCCATCTGTCGCTAAAAAGAGGCCTGACAACTCTATGCACTACAGGGTGTTGGGCCTCAAAAAATAAAATTCTCAGGGTTACGAACTCAATTTTAAATCGACAACCCACTCGGGGCACCTGAGCAAAGTAGCCACATGTAAGTTGGCCTTTTCCCCAGAGTTCGGGTCTGAAGACAATTCAGCTTGTATTTTTTTCAAGAGTGGGATCCAGCCTTCTGGAATGAAAAAATTCATGGCGCCCCAATGAGCCAATTGATCCACCAAGGCCTGAGGCGAATCTCCTGCAACATTGGCAACCAGAGACTGCATCAGTTGCTGTAGGTCGGCGTAGCTGTTTGTGGCGCTGGCACCAGTGTCTGTTTGATGGCAATGCATGATTTCTTTCGCCACAAAGTACCTGGCTTCACAATAGTTGTCTGTTTTGGCCACCACAATTCTCGCTTGGTGGTTGCCATCTTCGTCGTATCGTTTGATGTAGGCGAACAACCCTTCAGCGGCAATCGGCGACCATGCGATTTCGACCTGCATGATTTCACGAGTGTGATCAAGCAGGCTGTATCCCAAATCATCTTCATAAACAGGCAAATGACGAATTTGCGCAGCATGTGTCGGCTGCTCAGGGAGCCCGTTTTTCTCAAGCACAATAGCCTGTAGTCGCCTGACGGTCGTTTCTATCTGCTCACGGTAATACTGAATGTGGTGCATAATACGATCTTTAGTACTACAAAAATGAACAAAAAAAACGCCCATATCTGAGCGTCTTTCGCATGAAATCAATCAAAGACTGACGGCAAGAATTTTTTTCTCGATCTCAGCAGGCAAGCTTCGGGTCATGGCGGGTGCACAAGACCTATGCCCAGAGCTTAAGCTGGTTTCATGTTGCAACAATTTTTGCTGGATCTTGCTCACAGAAACTTCGGCACCAGGAGTGACGCACAACTTGATGTCTACAAGCCCTTTGGCCGTTTGAGCGTTGAACCATGCCTCGACGTTCGATAGAGAATCGGTTGTCATGACAATTCCTCCAATTTTTTGAAGTATACAACAACACCAAAATACCGGAATATTTGAATATAAAAAAATTATTTTTTAGATTTATCATAGTGAATGATTAACAGTTGTGATGCTGGCGTGGCTAAAGGCTGTGGTCGCCGCAGGCGTGACGATTTTCTATTGGCCATGCCCGTCACTTCAACCAGCCTTGACCCTCACCAGGCCCACATCAACGCCAGAGGTTCACCAGAATATCGCCACATTCTGGCGCGCCACCAAAACCGGCTTGCCGTCAGAACTCCAGATCACGTTGCGTTGCGCCGAATAGCCCTCGCGCGAGGTGTCGGCCACCGTCTGCGCCAACCACCAGCCGTTGGGGGTGCAGGGCCGGGCATCGAGCATGTCGATCGACCAGGTCATGGTGCTGATCATGATGGGCTCGGTGGCCAACACCAGCGCAGCCGGGGGCAAGGCATCTGCCAGGGCCAGCAGCCGCACCAAATCAGCGTCATCGCCCGCATCGCGGTGACGCAACCAGACCGACATTTCAGGCTGGGCCCCCGGCGTTCGGGGGTGTGCGCCGTGCGCCAGCTGGCCTTCAAAGTGGCTCATGAAGTTGGGCCGTTGCGGCCACTCAAAATAGCAGGGGCATTGGTCGGGCCCCGCCACCTTGGGCATGACCAGCGACTGGTGATGGTGCGCAGAGGCGCGCCCCGAACCAAAGCAAAAAGTCGCTCTGACGGCCAAACCACTGTCGCCGGTCAGGTCGGCGCCGACGATCACTGTCGACTAGCCCTGGCGCAAGACCGCAGCCGCAATGTCCAACTCGCCTGTCGCAGGCCCGATGAAGCAAAACTGTGCCGACCGCAGTGGCGGCAGATCTGCATGACTGCGCACCGTCGCCTGCAGGCACAGGGCGGCCGACAGACCGCCGTAGGCGGTTCGCCCCTGTAGCCAATCGGCGGGCAAGGTGATGCGGTGGCGGCCATCGATGTGCTGCATGGCAGCAGTCAACTCACTAAAGGGTGTCAGTTCCATGGCGGGCGCTTTCCTGAGTCGGTCTTCGGGTGAGGTGATCTGGTCCAATGACGACCTTGCCACCAAACACCGGTCGGCACCCCTAAATCCTCAGCTTGGCCGAACGTTCTGCGGCATCCCGCTCTCGGGCTTGTTCACGTTCCATGGCCCTCTGTTCTCTCCTTTGCGCGGCCTTGACCTTCTTCAGCTGGTTGCGCCCTAAGGCCATCAAATCTTGGGCTTGGGCGCCCATGCACTTTTTGCACAGCACCGTGTGCATGGTTTGTTCATTCGGGTAGCTCTCTTCACCATTGGGCTTATGGGCGACATGGCCCCTGATGACC
>JBEBAJ010000020.1:0-17050 GCA_041158965.1 Pseudomonadota bacterium
GGCCAAGGCCCGACCACCCGGGCCGTGGACCTTGATGGCCCGCTGATACGATTCAAGCAGCACCGCTTGCATGCCTTTGAGGTTGCGGCAAGGCTCAAATACCGATTCAACGGTCAAACCCAGACGACTCAGGTTCTTGTGATTGATCATGGCCAAACCCATGTCAATGGAATGCCCCTTGCTGAGAAGGTATTTGGCCGTGTAAACGGCCTCGGCAGCGTTTAAAGGCTGGCGGTTGAGCCGAAATGGCCCGTTGATGCCGATGGCATAAGGGTTGTTGCCACTCTCGTGTTTAACCAGGTGCATCACGGTTTGTGGGTGCACTTGGGGGGCACAAGCCAAGGCAAGCGACAAAACGGCTTCGGGGGTCATGGGTTGCATCTATACTAAAGTGCTATTTTATGACGATTCATGACTGGGCGAAAGTCCCCCTGGTCTTTCCTTGATAATGGCTCGTCGAGTGATATCGCCATATCAATCCAAACAAAGCCATCGAGATGGGACAACTTGCCCTCGCAGCCAAAATCACCCACGTGCCGAGCATGGTGCTCAGCGAGTTCCCTGGCGAGCGCCATGGCAGCCGGCAAGATGCCATTGACGGCCATTTAGAAATTTCCAGGCGCTGTCGCCAGGCCGGGGTCGATACCCTGGTGGTGTTTGACACCCATTGGCTGGTCAACGCCAATTACCACATCAATTGCGCGCCCCATTTTCAGGGGGTCTACACCAGCAACGAGTTGCCGCACTTCATCAGCAATATGGTTTTTGAGGCCGATGGCAATCCGCGATTGGGACATATGCTGGCCCAGGTTTGCAACGAGTGGGGGGTTGAGACCCTGGCCCATGATCGCACCACGCTGCAGCCCGAATATGGCACCTTGGTGCCGATGCGCTATATGAACGCAGATGGGCACTTTAAGGTGATATCTGTTTCCGCCCTCTGTACCTCGCACTATTTAGACGACAGTGCCCGACTGGGCTGGGCCATGCGGCGTGCGGTCGAACAACATTACGAGGGCAAGGTGGCATTTCTGGCCAGTGGTTCATTGAGCCATCGCTTCGCCCAAAATGGCATGGCCCCCGCCATGGCTTTCAAGGTCTGGAGCCCATTTTTGGAGCGCATGGATCATGAAGTCTTGGGCCTTTGGCAAAGGGGCGAGTGGTCCGAATTTTGCGAAATGCTGCCGGAGTATGCGGTCAAAGGCCACGGCGAAGGCTTTATGCACGACACGGCCATGTTGTTGGGCGCCCTGGGTTGGTCGGCTTATCACGGCCAGGCGGAAATTCTGACCCCCTATTTTGGTGCTTCTGGCACGGGCCAGGTCAATGCGATCTTGCCGGTCTTGCCGGTGGACGAGGCGGCGATCCCCGCGCCGCAAGCGAGTCGAGCTGCGGGGTATCGGGCTTTCCCGCGACTTTGATGGATACAGCGATCTCCTGGTCACAGGCTTGGCGCTTTTGGTTGAAGCTGGGTTTCATCAGTTTTGGCGGACCTGCCGGACAAATCGCTCTGATGCACGCTGAGCTGGTGGATCGGCGACGGTGGATATCCGAGCAACGATTTTTGCATGCGTTGAATTACTGCATGCTTTTGCCCGGGCCTGAGGCGCAGCAATTGGCCACCTACCTGGGGTGGCTGATGCATCGAACCTGGGGTGGGGTGGTGGCAGGTGCGTTGTTCGTGCTGCCTTCGTGGTTGATCTTGGCGGCCTTGTCTTACGTTTATGTGCAATGGGGCGAGGTCTCTTGGGTGGCGGCCTTTTTTTCGGGCATTCAGCCCGCTGTGAAGGCCGTGGTGGCGGTATCTGCCACGCGTTTGGCCCGACGCTCTCTGAAAAAGCGCTGGATGTGGGGGCTGGCGCTCGCCTCTTTCTTGGCCATGCTTTGGGGGCAGATTGAATTCCCGTTCATTGTGTTGGCCGCCGCCTTGCTGGGCTGGGGGGTTTGGCGCTGGCGCCCGGACTGGATCGGCCCTCAGGTCGGGCATGCACCAAGCGCAAGCGCAACCCTAAGGCCAGAGCAGAGGGCTGAGGGCTTTGTGATCGATGATGAAACCCCAATGCCCGAGCACGCGCGATGGCAGCCGGGGCACGCGTGGCGCTTGTGTGTGGCGGGTTTGTCTCTGGCCTTCATCCCCTTGGGCGCCATGGCCTGGTGGTGGGGGGCAGGCCATGTCTTGACCCAGATGGGCTGGTTTTTTTCCAAGGCGGCCCTGGTCACTTTTGGCGGGGCCTATGCCGTCTTGCCTTATGTGCAGCAAGCGGCGGTGCAAACCCATGGCTGGTTGACAGCGGCGCAAATGATCGATGGCATGGCCTTGGGCGAGACCACGCCCGGGCCGCTGATCATGGTGGTCGCGTTTGTCGGTTTTCTGGGCGGCTGGGCGCAGCAGGCCCTGGGCCCGGAGCATGTGCTGGCCGGGGCGTTGCTGGCCAGCGCAGTAGCGACATATTTCACGTTTTTGCCTTCGTTTGTCTTTATTCTGGTCGGCGGTCCTTGGGTGGAGGCCACCCGGGGCTGGTTGGGCTTGACGGCCCCTTTGCAGGCGATCTCGGCGGCGGTGGTCGGCCTGATGGCGCATCTGGGCCTCTATTTTGCCCGTCACAGCCTGTGGCCGAGTGGCGATGTCTTATGGCCCAACCCCTGGTCGTTGGCGATCATGGTGTTGGCCTGGTTCCTCATGGCCCGACGACTATGGGGGGTGGCCAAAACTTTGCTGGTGTGCGGCGGCTTGGGCCTGTTGGCCCACTGGGTGCGCGGGGCGGTTTGAGCCTTGGGAAGCACTGCAAAACTGGCACACAGTGCGTTTTTCAGACCTTGTTCAGCCCGGTGATGTGCGCTGGTAAGCGTGCGCTTGCAATTGTTCCAGGGTGACAAAGTCGAGCACTTTTTGGTGCGTCGCCTCCAGCACCACCGGCGGAGCCACGCCGTTCAGCAAGGCTTCGCGCCAGCGCAGTGCGCAAACACACCAGCGGTCGCCGGGTTTGAGCCCTTTGAATCGATACTCTGGACGGGGGGTGCTGAGGTCATTGCCGACTTTTTGGCTGAAGCGTAAAAACTCTTCGGACACGCGGGCGCACACCACATGCGAGCCGGTGTCGTCTTGTGCGGTATTGCAGCAACCGTCGCGGTAGTAGCCGGTCAAAGGATCGAACGAGCACGCCTGTAGCGGTGTGCCCAACACATTCAAAGCCGTGTTCACGCTCATGACAACCTCCATAGAGATCTGATGTTACATTTTTGGGCACATCCTTGTGCTCTGTCTGCCCATTCATGTCTTCTCCGCGCATTTTGCCCAGTGGCGCCTCGGTCCATACCCGTCAAGCGGCTTTTCGTTTGGGGCTGAAATGGGCGTTCGATGCCCCGATCTGGGTGCTGTTTGCAGGCATGCTGGGCATCGGTGCCTTGGGCAAAAGCCATGGCTTTACGGATGTGTATATGGTGGCCAGCAGTTTTCTGGTGTTTGCACAACCCGGTCAGATCGTGCTGATGGACATGCTGGTGACCGGAGCGGCAGCAGTGCCCATCGCATTGGCGGTGGGGCTGACCTCGGCGCGTTTCTTTGCCATGGGCGTGTCCTTATTTCCCCTGTTTCACCCCAGGCATCGCGATTGGCGCATCGTGCCGGCGTCACACATGCTGTCGATGACCACCTGGGCCTTGTGCATGCGGGCCTTTGACGGCATGCCCAGGCGTTTGCGTTGGTCTTTTTACATGGGCGTGTGTGTGCCTTGTTTTCTGATCTCTTTGCCCGGCACCTGGCTGGGTTTCCATTTGGCGGGGCGTGTGCCCGAGGCCGTCACCCTGATGCTGGTGATGCTCAATCCGCTTTTTTTTGTGGTGACCTTTGCCAACGTCAGCCTGCCCCTGCATCGGTGGGCCTCTGCGTTGGGGGCCGTGCTGATGCCTTTCTTCAATGCCTTTGATGCCGGCAGCAGCCTGTTGCTGACCGCCTTGACAGGCGGCACTCTGGCCTATGCCCTGCAACGCTGGCGCGACCGTCGGCCCCCAAACGATGGCAAGGGGGAGGCATGAGCGGGGTTGATTTTCAGATGGAGACCGCATGGTGGGCCTTGGTCGGTGCCATGCTGACCAACTACGCCTGGCGGGCCGCCGGTGCCTTGCTCTCGGGGCGGGTGCGCGCCGATGGTGAGTTATCGAAGTGGATCACGGCAGTGACATATGCACTGATGGCCGGTTTGACCGTTCGCCTGCTCATGCTCTCTTCGGGCATGCTGGGCGAAGTGCCCTGGTGGGTGCGCCTGCTGATCGCGGCCGCATCCATGGCCGTGATGCTGACGCAACCCGCCCGTCGACTGGTGCCTGCATTGTGCACGGGCTGTGCCTTGACCCTGGTGTATGGCTTTTGGCGCACCGGTTGGGCGTGAGCCCAAGGGGGTAAGTCAAAGATTGAGCCGCAGCTTCAGCGCCCCAGTTTGCGTGCCGCCTGATGGGCAGGCCGATCCAGACATTGTTTCAACCAACGGGCTGTGTGCGGGAATTCACCCATGAGCACTGGCGAAGGGCGTATCCACATGCCCACGCTGGCCACACACAGGTCGGCGATGGTGAAACGATGGGCGGCCAGATGGTCTTGACCCCGGGCCTCTTGGTCGGCAAGGGACTTTTCCAGCACCCTGAGGGGCACGCGCAGACGGCTCTCGGCCGCTTCTGCCAGTGCGATTTGGCGATCGGCTTCCGACATGGCCATGCGGTGCATCAGCACGACGAGGGCATCTTTTTCGAGTTCGGTCACGCTCCAGAAGGCCCAACGCAAGGCTTCTCCTTCTTCTTTCAGGTTGGCGCATGAGAGGTCAAGCCCGTTGGCTTGACCGTGTGCTTTGGCAATGTAAAGGGCGCAGGCCATGCTCTCGAATACCCGCACCGGGCCAGCCGGGGTGTCGTCTTCCAATACAGGAATATGACCGTTCGGATTGAGAGCCAGAAATTCAGGTGTGCGGGTGCCGCCGTTTTTGTAATCGGTCATGACATGATCGAATGTCAGCCCCAATTCGGTGGCGGCCCACAGGGGACGGATGGCGCGTGAAGCAGGAATGCCGTGGATGCGTAGGGTCATGGTGAGGGTTGGATGATAAAAACCAGAGTTTATCGGGAGTTGGCCCGGGGTGAGGCGGCGTTATCATGTCAGCCATGAAAACCAAACACACCCTTGAATTGGCCGATGTCAAAAAAATCGCTGCGGCGGCTGAGGCCGAGGCATTGCGACATCAGTGGGCGGTCACGATCGCCATCGTCGACGATGGCGGCCACTTATTGTGGCTGCAGCGCTTGGATGGCGCCGCCGCCATCTCTTCTCACATCGGTCCCGCCAAAGCACGTACCGCCGCTCTCGGACGGCGCGAGACCAAGGTCTATGAAGACATCATCAATCAGGGGCGCACGGCGTTTTTGAGCGCGCCCGAGCTTGAGGGCATGCTGGAAGGCGGCGTGCCCATCTTGGTCGAAGGCCAGGTCGTCGGTGCGGTGGGGGTCAGCGGTGTCAAATCGCCGGAAGACGCCCAAATCGCACGCGCAGGGATTGCGGCCCTGGGTTGAGCCGTCACCAAGCCCAGATCTTTCAGTAAGACAGCCGCTCGGGGCGGATTTCCTGCAAGATCGTGGTGGCGATTTCTTCAATGCTTTTGGTGGTGGTCGATAGCCAGCGGATGCCGCTGCGGCGCATCATGGCTTCTGCCTCACTGACTTCGTGTCGGCAATTCTCCAGACTGGCGTAGCGAGAGTTAGGTCGTCGCTCGTTCCTGATTTCGCTCAGGCGCTCCGGGTTGATGGTCAAGCCAAACAATTTGCCCCGGTGCGGCACGAGAGCCGGCGGCAATTGTCTGCGATCAAAATCTTCCGGAATGAGAGGGTAGTTGGCTGCCTTGAGGCCATGCTGCATGGCCAAATACAGGCTCGTGGGGGTCTTGCCGGATCGGCTGACCCCTATGAGGATCACGTCGGCGATTTCCAGATCGGTATTGAGTTGACCGTCGTCATGGGCCAGGCTGAAATTGATGGCTTCGATGCGGTCGCTGTATTTTTGGCTTTTGCTGATGTCAGAAAAGCGGCCGATCCGGTGGTTGGATTTGATGCCCAACTCATGTTCCAGTGGATGAACAAAGGTGCCGAACATGTCCAACAACATGCCTTTGCTGCCCTCTTGGATGACTTGCAGCACCTCTTCATTGACCAAAGTGGTGAATACGATGGGGCGATTTCCCTCGACCTTGGCGGTGTGGTTGATTTGAAACACCGCCTGGTGGGCTTTGTCCACGCTGTCCACAAAAGGCAGCCTGACATGTCGGAGTTGGGTTTCGAACTGGGCCAGGATGGCGTTTCCAAAGGTCTCGGCGGTGATGCCCGTGCCATCTGAGATGAAAAAAACCGTGCGTTGAGCCATGTGCGGTGGTCAGGTATTGGACCGGGCCATGGCCAACGATCCTGAACAATTACAATATAAGGATTATCCCGTATTTGCCATGACGACCCGTTTTGCCGCCCTCAAGCAAGAACAATCCGCGCCGGATCGCGTCGTTTTGCCCGCCCGATTCCCCTTGGGGGATGTCGAGGCCACTCCAGGTTCAACTTTTGGAGCATTGTCATGTCAACCCTGTTTTCTCCGACCGCCCTGGTCGTTCCGTTTGAGAACCTGAGAATGAGCGATGTCGAGGCGGTCGGCGGTAAAAACGCCAGCCTCGGCGAAATGATCTCCCAATTGCCTCAGGGGGTGCGCGTACCTACCGGCTTCGCCACCACTGCCCATGCATTCAGACAGTTTTTGGCCCACGATGGGCTGGCCGATCGCATCAACGCGCGTTTGGCTCAGCTCAACACCGAAGATGTGCGTGCCTTGGCCGAGGCCGGTGCCGAGATTCGGCATTGGGTCGAGCGCCAGCCCTTCCCGGCTGACCTGGAGGCCGAGATTCACAAGGCTTTTGCCACCCTGAGTGCGGGCAATGCGCAGGCTTCTTTTGCCGTGCGGTCTTCGGCCACTGCCGAAGATTTGCCCGACGCCTCGTTTGCCGGACAACAAGAGACATTCCTTAACGTGGTTGGCATAGAAGATGTGCTGGCCAAAATGAAAGAGGTTTTTGCCTCGCTCTACAACGACCGTGCCATCAGCTATCGGGTCCACAAAGGGTTTGCCCACGCCGACGTGGCCTTGTCGGCGGGCGTGCAGCGCATGGTGCGTTCCGATTTGGGGGCCGCCGGTGTCATGTTCACCATCGATACCGAGTCGGGCTTTGAAGATGTGGTGTTCATTACCGCCAGTTATGGTTTGGGGGAAACGGTGGTGCAGGGGGCTGTGAACCCGGACGAGTTTTATGTTCACAAACCCATGTTGCGGGCAGGCAAAAAAGCCTTGATACGCCGCAACCTGGGCTCCAAACTGATTCAGATGGTGTTCTCCACACCGGCGCAGAAAAAGGAATCCGGCAAGCTGGTGCAAACGGTCGATGTGAGTGCCGAGCTGCGCAACCGCTATTGCCTGAGCGATGCCGAAGTGGAGCAGTTGGCCCATTACGCCCTGACCATCGAACAGCACTATGGCCGACCGATGGACATCGAGTGGGGCAAAGACGGTGTGGACGGGCAGTTGTATATCTTGCAGGCTCGCCCCGAGACCGTGAAGAGCCAGTCCAAGGGACAGGCTGAAATGCGCTACAAACTCAAAGGCCACGGACAGGTGTTGGCCGAGGGGCGTGCCATAGGGCAGAAGATCGGTACCGGGCCAGTACGCTTGGTCAGCCATATCTCCGAGATGGACCGCGTTCAGCCCGGTGATGTGCTGGTCACAGACATGACCGACCCGAACTGGGAACCCGTCATGAAGCGTGCCAGCGCCATCGTGACGAACCGGGGCGGTCGCACTTGCCACGCCGCCATCATCGCCCGTGAGTTGGGTATACCGGCAGTGGTTGGTTGTGGCGACGCCACTGAGCGCCTCAGTGACGGCACTTTGGTCACCGTCAGTTGCGCCGAAGGCGACACAGGCCGCATTTACGACGGCCTTTTGGAGACCGAAGTGACCGAAGTGCAACGGGGTGAGATGCCGACCATCGGCACCAAGATCTCGATGAATGTGGGCAACCCGCAGTTGGCGTTCGACTTTGCCCAATTGCCCAACGATGGGGTGGGTTTGGCGCGCCTAGAGTTCATCATCAATAACAATATCGGGGTGCACCCCAAGGCCATTCTTGATTACCCGAATCTGGACAGCGATCTGAAAAAAGCCGTTGAATCAGTGGCCCGGGGCCACGCTTCACCGAGGGCTTTTTATGTCGACAAAGTGGCCGAGGGGGTGGCGACCATTGCTGCTGCATTCTGGCCCAAGCCGGTCATTGTTCGATTGTCCGATTTCAAGTCCAATGAATATCGCAAACTCATCGGCGGCAGTCGCTACGAACCCGATGAAGAAAACCCGATGTTGGGCTTTCGCGGCGCATCTCGCTACCTGAGCGAAGACTTCGGCCCCGCTTTTGCCATGGAGTGTGAGGCCATGCGCCGTGTGCGTTTGGAGATGGGATTGACCAATGTGCAGATCATGGTGCCTTTTATTCGAACCCTGGGCCAGGCCGAACGCGTGGTGGCATTGTTGGCCCAACACGGCCTGCAGCGGGGCAAAGATGACCTCAAGCTGATCATGATGTGCGAACTGCCCAGCAACGCCATTTTGGCCGACGAGTTTTTGCAGCATTTCGATGGCTTCTCCATTGGTTCCAACGACCTGACCCAGTTGACTCTGGGGCTGGATCGCGATTCAGGCATGGAGTTGCTGGCCGCCGATTTCGACGAGCGCGACCCTGCTGTGAAAGCCATGCTGGATCGTGCCATACAGGCCTGTTTGCGTCAGGGCAAGTACGTGGGTATTTGTGGCCAAGGGCCTTCGGATCACCCCGATTTCGCCCATTGGCTGGTTGAGCGCGGCATCACCTCTTTGTCGCTCAATCCCGACAGCGTGATTGAAACCTGGAAGAACCTGGCCAAAAATTAATCAGTACTTTTCAGAGCTTACCTGTCCTGTGTTAAAAATCAGGGTGATGGAACATCGCCCTGATCCTTCGCACTTAGAGTCCCGTCGCCTCTGGCGGGCGGTTTGGATCGTGGGCTTGTTGATCTCAGGGACCCTGGCCGCCCTGGTTCTGGCCTGGGCACACCCTGAGGCGACCGTTTGGCATTTTCTGGGTGTCACTCAATTGGTGCCTGTTTTTTACCTGTGCCTGTCGGTGTGGGCGGCCTGGCCATTGGGTGACGAGGCCGAAGAGTGAGCGCTGTGCCATCTCGCTGGCTGATCACAGGCATGCTGGTGACATTGGCCCTGGGGATCTTGTTGTGGCTGTTCGATTTGTTGGGCTTGTCGGCGCCTGTGATCAATGGCTTCTTGCTCATCTTCTCGATCGCCACCTATGCGGTCATTGGCATGGCCTGTCGCACCACTCAGCCTGAAGAATATTATGTGGCGGGCCGGCGAATTCCCGCCTTCACCAATGGCATGGCCACGGCGGCGGACTGGATGTCTGCCGCTTCATTCATCGGCCTGACCGGCCTGCTCATGTCTGAAGGTTACCTGGGTGATGGCACCCGGGCGGGGGGCTTGGCCTATGTGCTGGGCTGGACGGGCGGGTTTTGCCTATTGGGCTTGTTGTTTGCCCGCCCGATCCACGCCAGCGGGGCCATCACCATCCCCCAAATGTTGGGCGATTTGTTTGGCTCCATCGGCTTGCGACGCTGTGCGGCCCTTGGCTCCATCATTTGCTCGGCCATTTACCTTGTGGCTCAAATTTATGGCATAGGTCTGATTGCCTCCATGCTGTCCGGGCTGACCTTCGAGTTGGGGGTATTCATGGCGCTGGGGGGCATTTTGTTGTGCTCATTTCTGGGTGGCATGCGAGCCGTCACCTGGACCCAACTGGTGCAGTGCGTGGTATTGGTGTTGACCATGCTGGCCGTCGCCATGGCGGTCGCCTGGAAAACCAAAGGGCATGTGGTGTTGCCGGTCGCTGCAGCACAGGCCATGGCACAGGTCAATGAAAGGGCGGCCCAGATCGATGTGGACCCTTTGGAGCAGTCCACCCGTGAAATGATGCGCATCCGCCTGGACGAGCTGAACCACAAAATCGCCGACCCCGTGCAGGCGCGAGATCAAGAGCGGGAGCGCTTGCTGCGACAAATCAGCCTGCTCAAATCAGAGAATGCACCCTTGCGCGACATTCACCGGCTGGAATCCAGCCCGGTTTTGCGCGATGGCGACATTCATCGGCTGGTCAATGCCTGGACGCGTGAACGCAGTCAAATCATTGATGCTTTGCGCCGCCCCATCGGGTTTGAGGGGCGGGCTGAGCCCGGTGCCTATCCACGTTTGGCCAATACACTGGCCTTGGTCTTTTGCCTCATTTTGGGCACAGCTGGATTGCCTCACATTCTGGCCAGATCATTCACCCCGCCCACTGCGCGACAAGCCCAACTCTCGGTGGCCTGGGCCATGCTCTTTATTGTTCTGGTTTACATCTCTGCCAGCGCATTGGCGGTGATGCTCAAACAATCTGTACTCACCGACCTGGTCGGGGCCAGGCTGGATGCTTTGCCCGATTGGGCCGATAAGCTCAAGCTGCGCAAACTGGGCTTGTTGAGCCTGCACGACTGGAATGGCGATGGCACGGTGCAATGGGGTGACATTCAGTTGGGCAACGACCTCCTCATGCTGGCCGCGCCGGACATTGTTCATATCTCCCCCCTGTTCACCGGCTTGATCGCCGTCGGCGCCCTGGCGGCGGCTTTGTCCACCGCCGATGGTTTGTTGTTGACCATTTCGAATTCACTCGCTCACGACATCGTGCCGACCGGGGAAGCAGATCAGGCCAACCCATTGCGGCGGGTCATGCTTTCCAAGATTTTGCTGATGGTGGTGGCCTTGTTGGCCGCGCTGGTGGCGACCTATCGGCCTGTGGATATCTTGTTTTGGGTGGCCTGTGCTTTTTCGCTGGCGGCATCGACCTTTTTCCCGGTTTTATTGCTCAGTCTTTATTGGCGTCGGATGAGCCGAACCGGGGCCCTGTGCGCCATGTGGTCTGGCATGGCCATGGCCACTTACTACATTTTCATGAATCACCCGTGGGTGCAGGCCCGGCTGGGCTTGTCACCAGATCTCACCAATTGGTGGGGCCTGGAGGCCTATAGCGCGGCTGTGTTTGGGGTGCCCATCGGCTTTTTGGCCGGTTGGGTGGGCAGCGCACTATGGCCCTCGGCATACCCCAGGCCCGGGGCAAATGGCGCAGGGCGTGCAAACACGCTATAATCTTGGGTTTGACCTTGCCGCACACCGTCTGGACGCCGGTGGTGGCTTTACCCACAAGGAGAATCCATGCGTCACTATGAAATCGTTTTGCTGATCCATCCGGATCAATCCGAGCAGGTTCCTGCCATGCTTGAACGCTATAAAGGCATGATCACTGCAGGTGGCGGTGCCGTGCATCGCGTTGAAGACTGGGGCCGTCGTCAACTGGCCTACATGATCAACAAACTGGCCAAAGCCCATTACATTTGCGTCAACATTGAAGCCAACCAGGAAGTCATGGCTGAGCTGGAACACGCTTTCCGATTCAATGACGCCGTGCTGCGCCACATGACGGTGCTGAAGAAAAAGGCCGAAACCGGCCCTTCTTTGATGATGAAAACCGTCGAGCGTGAAGAAGCCCGCAAGGCCGCACAAGCCGAATTCCAAGCCAGTTGAGGCCTTGGCCTTGTGCCAATGTCTTCGAGCAATCGTTCAAGAACACATAGGAGGCCCTGATCATGGCCACATTCAAAAAATTTGATAAAAACAAGCGCCCCAAGCGCAACACCCAGTCTTTGCTTTTCAAACGCAAGCGTTTTTGCCGTTTCACGGTGGCTGGCGTGGAAGAGATCGACTACAAAGATGTCGATACCCTGCGTGATTTCATCGCCGAAAACGGCAAAATCATCCCGGCCCGTCTGACTGGCACCCGCGCCATTTATCAGCGCCAGCTCAACACCGCCATCAAGCGCGCCCGCTTTTTGGCCCTGTTGCCCTATTCTGACCAGCACAAGATCTGAAGGAAGGCCACATCATGCAAATCATCCTGCTCGACAAGGTCGTTAACCTCGGTAATCTGGGCGAGATTGTCAAAGTCAAAGACGGCTATGCCCGTAATTTCCTGATCCCTTCTGGACGCGCACGCCGTGCCACCCAGGCTGCCATCGCCGAGTTCGAAGCCCGGCGCGCTGAACTTGAAAAAGTGGCTGCCGAAAAGCTGGCCGCCGCTCAGGCCCTGGGCGAGAAACTCTCAGGCACCACCCTCAAGCTGACCCAAAAGGCTGGCGTGGATGGCCGCCTGTTTGGTTCGGTCACCAATTTCGACATTGCCGAAGAACTGACCAAGCAAGGTTTTGCCGTGCAAAAGGCGCAGGTTCGCATGCCCAATGGCCCGATCAAGGTGGTGGGCGACTCCAGTGTGAGCGTGGCCCTGCATACCGACGTCACCGTGGACATCACGGTATCGGTCTACGGCGAAACCGCCTGATGGCCCGGGGTCGTTATCGACCCCGATAGAATTGAACACGGACCCTTCAGGGTCCGTTTTTTTTGCACCCGATCACAGCTTGTCAACCCAATATCCACAGCCTTGTCCCATGACAAGCGCGTTGGGGGTGGTTAAGATCGAAGATTAAAGCGATCTGCCATGTCCGCCGATTTTTCTACCGAAGACCCCCTGTTGCACGACCCCGAGGTCGCGCAATTGCGCATTCCCCCGCATTCGCTGGAGGCCGAGGCCAGCGTGATTGGCGGCTTGCTGTTGGACAACAGTGCCTGGGATCGGGTGGGGGATATGCTCACCGAGCACGATTTTTACCGCTACGAGCACCGCCTGGTGTTTGGCGCCATTTCGGGTTTGGTCAACAGCAGCCGGCCTGCCGATGTCATTACGGTCTATGAGCATTTGCAGTCCATGGGCAGGGCCCAGGAGGTCGGTGGCCTGGGTTATTTGAATTCGTTGGCCCAATATGTCCCCAGCGCCACCAACATCCGGCGCTATGCTGAAATCGTGCGCGAACGCTCCATTTTGCGCAAACTCGTCAGCGCCAGCGATGAAATCGCGACCACCGCTTTTAACACCCAGGGGCGGCCGGTGGCACAAATTTTGGACGAGGCCGAGCAAAAAATCTTCAGCATCGGCGAAGAAGGCTCGCGGATGAAGCAGGGCTTTCAGTCGATGGATTCGCTGGTGGTGGAATTGCTCGACAGGGTGGAGGAGATGTCGCAGAACCCGAACGACATCACCGGCGTGCCGACAGGTTTCTATGATTTTGATCGGATGACCTCGGGCTTGCAGCCGGGCGACCTGATCGTGTTGGCAGCACGCCCCAGCATGGGTAAAACGGCCTTGGCGATCAATATTGCCGAACACGTGGCCCTCAATGAAGGGCTGCCGGTTGCGGTGTTTTCCATGGAAATGGGGGCCTCTCAGCTGGCGATTCGCATCGTCGGCTCAATAGGGCGCATCGACCAGAGCCGATTGCGCACCGGCAAACTTAACCCGGACGAATGGCCCCGCTTGACCGAATCGATCGAAAAGCTGCGCATGGTTTCACTGCATATCGATGAGACCCCGGGTCTGACCCCCAGTGAGTTGCGCGCCAACGCCCGTCGCCTGGCCCGCCAGTGCGGCAAGCTGGGCCTGATCGTGGTCGATTATCTGCAACTCATGAGCGGCAGCTCGTCGGATGGTGAAAACCGCGCCACTGAAATTGGCGAAATCTCGCGGGGCCTGAAGATGCTGGCCAAAGAGTTGCAGTGCCCGGTGATTGCATTGTCCCAGCTCAATCGCAGCGTCGAGCAACGCACCGATAAACGCCCCATGATGAGCGATTTGCGCGAGTCGGGCGCCATCGAACAAGATGCCGACGTCATCATGTTCATTTATCGCGACGACTATTACAACAAGGACAGCAAAGAGCCTGGCGTGGCCGAGGTCATCATCGGCAAACAGCGCAACGGTCCAACCGGTACCGTGAAACTGGCTTTCCTGAAACCCATCACCAAGTTTGAGTCTCTCGCCAGTGGCGGGGCTGAGTATTGAACGGGTTGATAGGGGCCCATCTCATCGGTGCCGCTGAAATCGGGTTTTGCCCCCGATCGCTTGAATGCTTCCGGTTTTACAGGGCATCGCTGGCGAAATCGGCCAGGCGTGAACGTTCACCGCGCGCCAGGGTGATGTGCCCGCCGTGTGGCCAGCCTTTGAACTTGTCGACCGCGAAAGTCAGGCCGGATGACCCTTCGGTCAGATAAGGGGTGTCAATCTGCGCCAGATTGCCCATGCAAATGATCTTGGTGCCCGGGCCGGCACGCGTGATCAGGGTTTTGATTTGTTTGGGCGTGAGGTTTTGAGCCTCGTCGATGATCACGTATTTGTTCAGAAAAGTGCGTCCACGCATGAAATTCATGCTTTTGATCCGGATTTTGCTGCGGATGAGTTCGTTGGTGGCGGCGCGCCCCCACTCGCCAGCGCTGGTTTCGGTTTTGCCCAGCACTTCCAGGTTGTCATCCAATGCGCCCATCCATGGACCCATCTTTTCCTCTTCGGTGCCAGGCAAAAAGCCGATGTCCTCACCCACGCTGACGGTGGCGCGGGTCACGATGATTTCCGTGTACCGGCGGTCATCCAGAACCTGGGTCAGGCCGCTGGCCAGAGCCATCAGGGTCTTGCCGGTGCCCGCCGTGCCCGTCAGGGTCACAAAGTCGATGTCCGGGTCCATCAGCAGATTGAGGGCAAAGTTTTGTTCGCGGTTGCGCGCCGAGACGCCCCAAATCGAATTTTTGGCGTGACTGTAGTCTTTCAGGGTGCGCAGCACGGCCGTTTTGCCCCGTATCTCGGCCACCCGGGCGTACAGGCTGGGCTCGCCCGGAGATTCAAGATAGACAAACTGGTTGATGTGCAAATCAGGCACCACGGGGCCGCTGATGCGGTAATAGGTTTGCCCACCCGATTGCCAACTCTCCACGCTTTTGCCGTTTTTGGCCCAAAAATCTTTGGGCAGGGCCAACCAGCCCGAGTAGAGCAGGTCGCCGTCTTCGAGCGTCTTGTCGTTTTGGTAGTCTTCTGCGGCCAGGCCCAGGGCACGCGCCTTGATGCGCATATTGATGTCTTTGGACACCAGCACCACTTCTCGCCCGCCGTGGATTTGGCGCAGGGCTTGCACCACCCCCAAGATCTGGTTGTCGGCTTTGCCTTGTGGCAAACCCAGAGGGAGGCTCATGTCCAAGGCCTGGGTCTGGAAAAAGATCTTGCCTCCCACCTCTTTGTGCCCCAGGCTGCTGAGCGCCAAACCTTGTGTGATTTCTGCCCCTTGGATGGCGGCCAGGGCGTCTAGAGTGCGGCTGGCCTGGCGGGCATTGCGGGCCACTTCGGTCACACCTTTTTTGTTGCTGTCGAGTTCCTCCAGCACCATCATGGGCAGATAGATGTCGTGCTCTTCGAAACGGAACAATGACATCGGGTCGTGCATCAGCACATTGGTGTCGAGCACAAAGAGCTTGGTGGGGCCTGGGTCCCGCTTGCGGGCAGGTTTGGTGGCCCGGGACGTGCTCGGCCGGCGTGTGGCGGGCAGGGACGTCACAGGCTCGAAAGGCAGCTCAAGCGCAGGTTCAAGGGCCTCGATTTTCTCGGTCATCGCAAGCGATGGGTTCAACCGTTTTGAGGGTGCGGCATGCCCGTTGGCTTTATGTCCGGCCCGAGAGGCAGGTGTATTCAGGGCTTCGAGCGACAACCAGTCGGCGCGCTTGGCAGGAGGCGGTGGCAAAGGCATGGTGGGCGAACGGGGTGAGAAGAAATAAAAAAAGCCGCCAGTGACCTGGCGGCTTGGTTGGAGCGGGCGATGGTGACATCAGCGGCATGAACTCATGATAGCAAAAAAAACCAGGCCGCAAGAAAGCCACTCAGGCCGTGGCAGCAGCAGATTTTTTCAGGGCTTTGACCGCCTTGAGCACCTCGTCCACATGGCCGGGTACCTTCAGGCCGCGCCATTCTTGGCGCAACACGCCATCGGGGCCGACAAGAAAAGTGCTGCGCTCGATCCCTTTGACTTTCTTGCCGTACATGATCTTGTTTTTGACCACGCCAAACATGTGGCACATTTTTTCTTCGGTGTCGGCAATCAACTCGAAAGGCAATTCGAGTTTGTTCTTGAAATCGTCGTGCGACTTCAAGTTGTCGCGGGACACGCCAAAAACGACAGCGCCCGCCTTGGTGAAATCTTTGTATTTGTCACGGAATTGCATTGCTTCAGTGGTGCAACCAGGGGTGTTGTCCTTCGGATAGAAATACAGCACCACAATGTGACCCAAGTGCGAATGGTTGGTGACCTTGATGCCGCCGGTGGCGGGCGCTTCGAATTCGGGTATGGGTTTGTTGACGACGATGGCCATGTTGGAGAGTCTGTGTCTGGTTGGGGGCGAGGGCTGCGAAGCAACACGCTATTTTAACCCGAATTGACCCTGGTCGGGCGGTGACAGTCTGGCTTGGCAACTCGGGGTTTTCAGGGGTGTTCAGGCAGCAACAACAGGGCTGCCACATCACGGCCTTCCCCGGCCAAGATGTTGTAGGTGCGGCAAGCCGCCTCTGTGTCCATGGTTTCCAGGCCGATGCGCTTGGCCATCAGGGGGGCCAGCCAGGCAGCAGGCGGAAATTGCAGTCGGGCGCCACTGCCATAAATGACCAGTTCGACGGGCAACTCGGCCAGGGCGGCAAAGTCACTGGCCAGCAGCGCTTGGGGCGTGCGGGCGCTCAGGGGCCGACGCAAGCCTGCCGAGGTGATCAGCAGGCTGGTGTGTATTTTTTCGCCTTGAATGGCCAGCCAGCCCGGCCCGTAGCCGGTGACGGATTGGACTTCCATCCGGTCAGGTTGCAGTTTCATGCGTCAGGGTCGTTCAATGGGGCTTTTCTGTGGTCAAATTATAGGTTTCCCTGATCTCTGATTGCGGAGGGGCGAGTGAAACCCATACAAAAATCGGCCAAGTTGGCCAATGTGCTCT
>JBEBAJ010000021.1:0-16666 GCA_041158965.1 Pseudomonadota bacterium
CCTGATCTTGCGCGCCCCGAACGGGTCCATCGTGGCCCTGAAGGACATCAGTCACATACAACTGGCCGATGGCCCGGCCCAAATCAGCCGTGAGGGCGGCCGGCGTAGGCTGGTTATTGGCGTTAACGTTCAAGGCCGTGATTTGGGTGGCTTCGTGGCCGAGGCCCGCGCCCGTATTGAGCGGCAAGTTCAACTGCCCACTGGTTACGATTTGGCTTGGGGTGGCCAGTTTGAGAACCTTGAGCGCGCCACTGCCACCTTGTCCATTATTATTCCGTTGACGATCGGTGCGATTTTCTTTTTATTGTTCATGCTTTTTGGCTCGGTGCGCTATGCGGCTCTGGTGATCACCGTGTTACCGCTTGCCGCCATAGGCGGTGTGGTGGGGCTGGGTGTGAGCGGTGAATATCTCAGCGTGCCTGCCGCAGTGGGCTTCATCAACCTCTGGGGCATTGCAGTGCTCAATGGCGTGGTCTTGGTCAGCTTTATACGCCAGCAAAGGGAAAATGGACTTGACACAGATCGCGCCATTCTGGAAGGATGCACGCACCGTTTCAGACCTGTCATGATGACAGCAATGGTGGCACTGTTGGCTCTGATTCCGATGTTGTTTTCCACAGGCCCCGGGTCTGAAGTGACACGGCCCTTGGCCTTGGTCGTCATTGGAGGGCTCTTCTCATCGACGCCACTGACTTTGTTGCTCGTGCCGGTGCTGTACCGTTGGTTCGAGGAAAAACCCATCGAAGCTTGAATGGGCAAATGGAGAGATGATGAAAGAAATACGCGCCATTGTTCGACCTCAACGACTGCCCCAGCTGAGAGAAGCCCTGCGCCAAATTCCCAACTTCCCCGGGCTCACTTTCACCAAGGCCGAAGGGTTCACGGCCCCAGCCCATGTCCAAAAGCGCACGGTGAAGGAAGAGTTGACCGACTACACCCCCAAGATCATGGTCACAGTCATTGCCGATGACGACATGGTGCCTGTCATCCGACAAGCGATCATTGACGCCAGTTGCACAGGCCAGATTGGCGATGGCATTGTCTGGACGCTGGACTTGGGCAGCTTGCACCGGATCCGCAACGGCGAGAGCATGATCTGACCATGTATTTGGTTGCCATCGCTTGGATTTACGTCGTGCTGATGATGGCCATCGCCGAAGTCGTGCACCCCGATGGCAGCTGGTTGGGCGCCTTGTTTACTTTTTTGCTTTACGGTGTTTTACCACTCTCCATTGTTTTGTACATCATGGGTTCCCGTTTGAGAAAGCGAAAGCCTCCGAGTGAGTAGGGTTATTGAATTATTTTTACTTAATGGGGTATTAATTTAAATTTCAATTATTGTCGTTTTAATATAACTTTAGCGTTTTTTTTGTTTTTTAAGTTATCATGTCAGTATGAGATTCATACGATCCTCTCTTTTGACTGCTGGCATGCTGGCTTGCTCCCCCGTGTCGTGGGCTCAGGCCAGATTGACCGATGTGCTTCAGTCGGCCGCCAACAGCCATCCTTCTGTCATGCAGGCGCGCAGCCAATACCAAGGCGCAGGCTATGACGTCGAGAGCGCCAAGTGGGGCCGGTTCCCCACCATCACCACCCAGGCCTTGGCACCCAATAACCGCACCCAGAGCTTGACCAAGGTTGAGCAACCCTTGTGGACCGGCGGGCGCATCACCGGGCAGATTCAGGTGAGCGAGGCCAACGAGCGGGCGGCTTTGTCGGCCGTGCTCGATGCCCAAACCAATGCCATGGTGCAGGTGTCTACCTCATTCTTTGATTTTCTGCGCATGCAGATGCGCATGGTGGTGGCCAATGAAAATGTGCGTGAACACCAGAAATTGGCTGACCTGATAGGACGCAGGGTGAAGTCTGAAGTCAGCCCGATGGCCGACGATGTGCTGGCCAATGCCCGCTTGCAACAAGCCATCACCGAGCGCATTCAGATCCAAAAAGCGATGGATACCGCCCGTTTGTCGCTGGAGCAGTGGACCGGATTGAGCGTTACCCGTGTGAACGCGCCCAAGCATCTGAATTACATGCCGAACCCTTCGGTGGAAGCCCTGGTGCAAAAAACTTTTGATTTCTCAGGGCAGCGCAACAAATTGTTGCACCAAGTCGATTCGGCCATGTATCAGATGGATGTGGTGAAGTCACAAGCCCTGCCCTCCGTCGTGGCAGGCTATCAACACGTTTGGGGTGGTCTATATCCGAACAGTTTCCAGCACAACTCGGCATATGTGAGCTTGCAGTTCCAGCCGGGCGCGGGACTGAGCGCATTGTCCAACCGCAATGCGGCGGCCATGAAGCAAGACGCGGTCAAGCAAGAACTGTTGACCTTAGAGCGCAACCTGCGTAACCAGGTTTTATCCGCCCTGGCGGACATCGATTCTGCCCAGACGCAGTTGAAGCCGGCCAGAACACTGCTGGATGGCACCACTGAGGTCGTTGCATCGTATTTGCGTCAGTACCAAGTGGGACGCAGAACATGGGTGGAAGTGCTCAATGCCCAGCGCGAAATGACGCAAGCTGCTTATGGATTGATCGATTTACAGGTGGCCTTGCAACAAAGTCAGGTGCGCCTGATGCTGTTGTCGGGTGACATTACTCCGCAGGAATTTGGCTACATTCATGAATGACACTTCAAACCAGGCGCCCTCCGAAACACCGGTGAGCGCCCCCAATTACTACCAAGACCCCGACCTGGCCCAATTGCTGTCGCGATTGGCCGCTTTGCTGGGCCATTCTGTACCGGCCCACCGTTACGGCATGATGGATCAGACGGCTGATGGGGTGGCCATGGCCGATTTGCCGCGCTGGAGGCGCGCCCAAGAACTTTGGGTGGCCAGCTTTCCCTCGGGCATTCACCATGAGAGAGATTTGCAAGGCATAGAGCGAGGCGACTTCCCGGTGCTCTGGGTGGCAGACGACGAGAGCCAAGTGCTGTTGTTGCGTGGAAAGCTCAGTCACGGCTCTCTGAATGCCGAATTGCCCGATGGCACCTCGCAGGAAGTTTCCCCTGAGAAAATTGCTCAAGGGCGCATCCTGATGTTGCGTGTGGGCTCGGAAGCCCAATCCGACGAAGAATTGCCACAGACCGCTGCGGAATGGTTTGCCTTCACGGTCCGTCGTTACAGAAGCCCCTTCATTGACGCCATTTTTGCCACCACTTTGGCCAGCATCATTGGCCTGGTCTCGGCCCTCTACACCATGCAGGTGTATGACCGAGTGGTTCCAACCAAGGGTTACGATACTTTGATCGTGCTGACCATCGGGGTGGCGATCGCCATTGCTTTGGAGTTGCTGCTCAAGGAAGTCAGGGCGCACATCGTGGAGCGTGCCTGCAAGGTCATTGACCAGGAGTTGTCGGCCATTTTCTTTGCCAAGGCCCTGAACATCCGCATGGATGCCCGGCCTCGTACCGTGGGCACATTCGCATCCCAGATCAGGCATTTTGAGTCGGTGCGCAACTTCATGACCTCATCTACGCTGTTTGTGCTGGCAGATGTGCCATTCGCACTGGTGTTTGTGGGCGTGATCGCGATGATTTCCCCTTTGGTGGCTTTGGTGCCTTTGGTGATCGTCCCCATTGCCATTTTGATTGGCCTGTCCTTCCGCTCTCCGATCGAGAAATACACCGAAATGCACATGGAGGAGAGCAACCGCAAAAACGGGGTGCTGATCGAGGCGATTGACGGCATCGAATCCATCAAAGCCAGCAATGGCGAATGGAAACTGCTCGACCGCTGGCGCCATTTGGTCGCCACCATCGCCCAAAGCGAAATCAAAATGCGCATGTTGTCGACTTTGTCGGCGGGCATCACTCAATCATTGCAGCAGGTGTCTTATGTGGGCATGGTGGTGGTGGGGGCTTACAGCATCACACAGGGCAACCTCACCATGGGCGGTTTGATCGCCTGCACCATCATCAGTGGCCGTGCACTCAACCCATTGGCCCAAATCCCTGGCCTGATTGTTCAGTGGAAACATGCTCAGATCGCCCTGAAGGGTCTGGATGCCATCATGGCTTTGCCCAGCGAGCGTGACCCGGGCGTGCGTCTGGTGGTGCCAGAGCGCTGCAAGGGGCAACTTGAACTGGAAAAAATCATCTTTGCCTACTCCAGAGACCGCGCGGCCCTGGATGTGCCTTCGTTGTTGATTCGGCCTGGTGAGAGAGTGGCCATTTTAGGTACTGTAGGCTCCGGCAAGAGCACCCTGATCAAAATCATGTCAGGGCTCTTCAAACCCACTCAAGGCACGGTTTACCTCGACAAAATAGATGTCACACAACTGGCGCCGGAATTTGTGCGCGAACACGTAGGCTATTTGCCTCAGGACATCCGGTTGTTCCAAGGCACCCTGCGCGACAACCTGATTTTGGGTCTGCCTTTGCCCAGCGATTCGCAGATCCTCAAGGCCGCTGCAATGACGGGTTTGGACCAGATCATCCAGCAACATCCCAAAGGCCTGGCGCTGGAAATCACCGAGGGCGGCAAAGGGCTCTCCGGCGGTCAACGTCAGTTGGTGGGCCTCACCCGATTGTTGTTGGCGCAACCCAGCATGATGTTGCTTGACGAGCCCACGGCTTCGATGGATGCACAAACCGAAGTCAGGGTCATGACCCATCTGTTCCAGGAAGTCAAACCCGATTCCACTTTGGTCATCGTGACCCATAAGCCGAATTTTCTTCCTTTGGTACAGCGCATCATTGTGGTGGACCGAGGCCGCATTGTGATCGATGGGCCGCGTGACGAAGTGCTCAATCGTTTGCGCCAAGCCGCGGCCCAGCCCCAGAAGACCGTGGCAGCAAACGCCCAGACTCCCGGCACTACCCCTCAGACTGTGACTGTTTCATCATGAAATTCTTTTGGATTTTGCAAAGCGGCTCAAAAGTCGCTGGACGGCGCGATGGCACTGTCAGTTTGCGCATTGCCGGTTTAAGGGCTGTGGTTTGGCTCAGTTTTCTGGTCATTGGCGCTTTTGGACTATGGGCCCATTGGGCGAAGCTGGATCAGGTGACACGGGCTTCCGGCGCTGTCATCCCCAGCAGCAAGACTCAGATCATCCAATCACAAGATGGGGGCACGATCGAGAGCCTATTGGTACAAGAAGGCGCCATCGTCGAGGCCGGTCAATTGTTGATGCGATTCGAAAAAACGCGCTCTGAAGCCAGCTATCTTGAATCGAGGGCCAAGTACGCCGCATTGATGGCCACGGTGGCACGATTGCAGGCAGAGGTGTTTGAGCGACCGATTCAGTATCCTAAGATGCTCGATGCTTACCCGGAGTTTAAAACCAGTCAAACCGACCTCTATCTGAAACGCCGCTCCGCATTGAGAGAAGAGATTGCAGCCATTCAGGATTTGGCGCGTCTGGCGCAAGAGGAATTAAGCATGACTGAGCCTTTGCTTAAAAGCGGCGACGTCAGCAGAACTGAAGTCTTGCGACTGCAGCGCCAGGTTTCGGAACTCAAAGGCCAAATCACCAACAAGCGCAATAAGTACTTTCAAGATGCCCAGTCTGAGCTGAACAAGGCTCAGGAGGATTTGGCATCTGTCGAACAGAACATGGCCCAGCGCAAAAATCAGCTTGAATGGACCGAATTGCGTGCACCTCTCAAGGGGGTTGTCAAGAATGTGCGCGTGACCACCATCGGCGGCGTGATCCGTCCAGGCGAAGAGGTCATGCAGATTGTGCCTTCCGAGGATGACCTGTTCATTCAGGCCAAAGTCTCGCCCTCGGATATTGCTTTCCTCAAGATTGGCCAGGAGGTGCGCGTCAAAATTGACGCCTACGACTACACGATCTATGGCGACTTGCCTGGAAAGCTGATGTACATCAGCGCCGACACCCTGAGTGAAGACCTCAAACAGGGCGAAACGCCTTATTACCGTGCACAGGTCAGGTCGATAGGGCGCAAGTTCAGCGGACGTCCCGACGAGGATCTGGACATTCAGCCCGGTATGACCGCCACCATTGAAGTGAAGACGGGTGAGCGCACGGTACTGCAATATCTGCTCAAACCTGTGGTCAAAACCCTCAGCCAGTCGCTGGGCGAGCGTTGAGCCTAAGGAAGCTCTGCAAAACTCGCTGCGTGCAAGTTTTGCAGAGCTTCCTTAAGGACTTAGGTCGTTTCAGTCTTTGGCCCCCAGCGCCAGAGCTGCTGCGCGACTGGCCTGCAAAGATTTGGCGTCTGCCCCTTGGGCAGGCCAACCCTGCATATGATTCAGGCAGATCTGGTGCAAAGCGTCCAGCCAGTTGCTCTGGGCATTCAGGCAAGGGATGTAATGAAATTCTCGTCCCCCTTCCTCGATGAAGGCGGCACGGACTTCCATGGCGATCTCCTCCAACGTTTCCAGACAATCGCTGGTGAAGCCCGGGCAAATCACATCCACCCTCTCGGTGCCAGATTGGGCCAATTCACGGACCGTGGGTTCTGTGTAGGGCTCAAGCCACTTGGCCTTGCCGAAACGGGATTGAAAGGTGACTCGATACTGTTCTTTGCTTAGCCCCAGCTGCTCGGCCAGCAGGCGCGCAGTTTTGTGGCACTCGCAGTGGTAAGGGTCGCCTTGCATCAGCGTTCGCTCGGGTACGCCATGGAAACTCATGACCAATATGCCGGCCTGACCATGGTTGGCCCAGTGGGTTCGTACCGTTCCCGCCAACGCCGCGATATAACCGGGGTCATCGTGGTAGCGGTTCACAAAACGCCATTCAGGCAGCATGCGGGTGCGCAAAGACCACTGGTGGATGCGATCAAATACCGCCGCCGTGGTGGTGCCCGAGTATTGGGGGTAGGCGGGCAAGACCAGCACACGGGTGACACCCGATTGCCGCATCTCATCGAGCACCGCGCCAATGGCTGGTTGACCGTAGGTCATGGCGCTGCGCACCAGGACATGCGCGCCTGAGGCGTCGAAACGAGTTTGCAAGCCCGCCGCCTGTTGCTCGGTGTGAACTTTCAAAGGTGAGCCCTCTGGGGTCCAGATGCTGGCGTATTTATGCGCCGATTTGGCAGGCCGTACACGCAAGATGATGCCGTGCAGAATCAGCAACCAAAGCAGTCGGGGTATTTCCACCACCCTGGGGTCGCCCAAAAACTCGGCCAGGTAGGGGCGCAGGGCGGCCGCCGTGGGGGCATCTGGCGTGCCCAGATTACACAGCAACACCCCGGTCTTTGGGGCGCTGCCATGCGAAAAAGGAGGTTCTGGGGCGTAACGGGGCTTTAGCATGGTGCTATTCTCGCCCACCTATGGTTGATTTATCTCCGATTCGCGCAATATCCCTGGACCTGGATGACACCTTGTGGCCAGTCTGGCCCATCATTGAGCGTGCTGAAAAGGCTTTGCAGAGTTGGCTGCAAATCCATGCCCCGGCGGCAGCCGTGCTTGGCTCAAGCCCTGAGGTGTTGCGGCAAATCCGCGCCCAGGTGCAGGCCGATTGGCCCGGATCACCCCATGATCTGGCGGCTTTGCGGACTGAAGCCATCCGCCGCCTTTTGGTTCAGGCCGCAGAGCCTGAAGCGTTGGCGGGGCCTGCCTTTGAGGTCTTTCACGCCGAGCGGCAAAGGGTCGAGCTGTATCCCGATGCTTTGCCATTCCTTCAATACCTGCATGGTCGCTATCCATTGCTGGCAGTGACCAACGGCACCGCCGATGTCGCTCGGGTGGGCCTGGGGCATTTTTTTGACCATGCGGTCAATGCCCCGAGTCTGGGGCACGCCAAGCCGCAGCCTGACATCTATTGGCACGCGGTGCGGATGGCAGGTTTGCAGCCGCGCGAGGTGTTGCACATAGGCGATGACGCCCATCTGGACGCCTGGGGCGCACGCAATGCGGGCTTGGCTTGCATCTGGCTCAATCGTCACGGGCGGGCTTGGGATCAGGCCGGGGAGGCGCCGCCCAGTGTTTCTGATTTGTCGCAAATTCAGCGCTGGCTGGCTTCGACGCTGGTTTGAGGGGGTCAAAATCGACCCAAGGCCTGCATTTTCCAGGCCAGCCAGAATTTTCTCAGCGGTGTCAGGGCCACCCGTTCGCGCAGCACCGGGAAACCAGCCCGAGCCATTTCCTCTAATAAAGTCCGGTAGATGCTGCACATCATCAGTCCCGGCTTTTGAGCGCGGCGGTCTGCCGCTGGCAGCAGCGCCAGCGCCTCGTCATAAAGGTGGTGCGTGTAAGCGCATAACTCAGCCATCAGGCGCTGAAACCGCTCGGAGTCGACCCGGTTCAATATTTCATGCGCTCGCACATCGTGGCGTTGAAGATCTTCGATGGGCAAATAAATGCGCCCGCGCATGGCGTCTTCGCCCACGTCGCGCAAGATATTGGTCCATTGAAACGCCAGGCCCAGACGGTGCGCATAGGCCGTGGTGGCGGGTTCGGTCTGGCCAAAAATCCGTGCAGACACTTCGCCCACCACTCCGGCGACCAAATGGGCATATGCTTGCAGCCCCGGCCGATCCAGGTAGCGGGTTTGGCTCAGATCCATTTGGCAGCCATCAATGACCGAAAGCAATTGCGACGCATTCAAATCAAAAGCCCGGGCCCCCGGCATCAGCGCCTGTAATACTGGATGTTGGGCACGCCCCTCGAAGGCTTGCACGACCTCTTGCCGCCACCAAGCCAATTTGGCCTGTGCCACATCTGGCTCACTGACCTCATCCACCACATCGTCCACCTCGCGGCAAAAGGCGTAAAAGGCCGTGATCGCCTGACGCCGTGGGGGCGGCAAAAACAAAAAGGCGTAGTAAAAGCTGCTGCCGGAGGCGGCGGCCTTTTGCTGGACATATTCTTGCGGTGTCATGTGGAGATTGTCCCATCCTTGCGTTCTGTCAAGTGGATGGAACCAGAGACACCCAGAGAGCGCCCCAAGGTCCGCAAGCCTGGGGGGGTCAATCCCCCCAAACTCAAACGCAAAAGCAAGCCACGCACCCAGGTCCGTGGCACCTTGACGGGGACAGCCAAGGCCATGGTCCCAGCGCTTTCCATCATCTGCAAGGTGCGCAAGCCGATCAGGGCGGGCAGGGCGCTGGCCAAGCGCAAGCGCCATGGTCGCACGGCCAATGCGTAAGCCAGACCTAGCGTCAGATCGGTTCTGATCAGATGGATCCATTCGGACTGGCACGGGGCCATTCGGGCCAACAATGCCGTGTCACGCATGGCCACCGCATGCGCCAGGCTCGGGGCATCCATGCTCACCTGAGCCAACTGTGTCAGTGGCCAGTAGCAGCGCCCCTGAGCCAGGTCTTGGGCACAGTCGCGCAGCAGGTTCAAGCGCTGTAAGCCCATGCCATAGCGGCGGCCTGCGTTTTGCATGTCCATCAGATCGGCATGACGCCAAGCGGGTACATGGGCTTCAGCCAGATCGGTCCAGAATAGCCCCACGCAGCCAGCCACACGCCAGGTGTAATCGTCCAACTGGGCTTCATCGTCCAAAGCATGGTGTGTCGCTGCAGCACCTCGAAAGCGATCCAGGTCAAGGAGTTGGCCAGAGATGATGGTGTCGCAGACCCTGGCCAGCAGATCGCGGTCACGCTGATTCAACTTTGACAAACCCATCAACCCCTCGGGCAATCGTCGCAGCAATTCACACTCCGCTGCGTCCGGCACCCCGTCCAGACAGCGCATGGTGATCTCCAAGGCCGAAGGGGGCGTGCCTCCCGCGGCCACAGCCTGGATGGTCCGATGCAATTCGTCCAAGGCCTGCCGTCGTAAATCGGTGGTGGACCCAGTGGCTGCTTGCGGGTCCATCGAGTCGGCGATGGTGTCACTCGCCCTTGCCAGCAGGTAGCCCAATGCCACCGGCCACCGGACGCTGGCGGGCAACACCCGCACACTCAGGGCAAATGATCGCGCCACCTCTTGCAGCAAGGGGGCCCAAGTCGGGGTGGCATCAGGGTCGGGGGCGGGTGCGGTCATGGGCATGTCCCCCGATTGTCGGATAAGTAAGGGCTGGGCTTTGCCTTGCGACGTCTCTTCAACGCTGCCATTCCAAGCCCGTTTGGGGCATTTCGCATGAAATCGTGGTAAATTAATGACCAGTTGGTTATTAACATGATCGCCATGAAAAAAACTGTTGCCCTTGCACTGGCTGCGCTCCCTTTCTTATGGGCCTGCTCCCCCTCCACCCCGGCCACCGAGCCGGTCCGCTCAGTCAAATTGGTCACGGCCCAAAGCGACGGGGTCGCTTCGGCGGCTGGCTGGGCGGCAGAAGTGCGGGCTCGATACGAGACCCGCTTGTCCTTTCGCATTGGCGGTTTGTTGACCCATCGATCGATTGAGTTGGGACAACGGTTCAAGGCAGGGCAAGTGCTGGCTCAGCTGGACCCACAAGACGCCGGTTTGAACAGCCAGGCGGCCCAGGCTCAATTGCTCAATGCACGCATCCAACGCGATCTGGCCGCCAGTGAACTGCACCGTTTCGAGGTTTTGTGGAAGCAGGGCTTTATCGGGCCGGCAGAATGGGACCGCCGACAAGCCAGTTGGCGTTCGGCCCAGGCCCAGTTCGATCAAGCCCAGGCTCAGGCCGATTTGTGGCTTAATCAGGCCCGCTACGCTCAGTTGATCGCCCCCCAAGCGGGTGTGGTCACGGGTCTGGAGGCCGAGCCGGGTCAGGTGATGGCTGCAGGTGCCCCAGTCCTGCGAGTGGCCTGGGATGGCCCGCGAGAAGTCCAGGTGTGGGTCAGTGAAGACCAGGTGTCGTCATGGAAGGTGGGGCAGGCCGTCGAGGTCTCTCGCTGGGGCGAGACTCAGCGGGTGAATGCCCGCCTGCGCGAGGTATCGGCCAGCGCCGACCCGCAAACCCGCAGTTATCTGGTTCGCATCGACCTGCCAGCCGGGCAGGATTGGGCGTTGGGCCAAACGGCGCGTGTGTGGCGCACGGACTCGGGCACTGACACCCTGTCGGGTTTGGCCCTGCCCACCAGTGCCGTGCTCGTGGTCAACGGGCAAGCCAGTGTCTGGGTGTATGACCCTGCTCAGCAACAAGTGCAGCCAGTGGCCGTTCAGATCCAGGGGTATCAGGGCGATCGCGTGCGGGTGACCTCGGGCTTGAGTGCCGGGCAACAGGTGGTGGCCGCCGGTGGTCATACTTTGACGCCCGGGCAGAAAGTGACCCCATATGTGGGCAAGAACCCGGTGCCTGATCCAGTCGACGCGCAGCCCACGCCAGGGAGGCGTCCATGAGCGTTAAAACAGGCTCTGAAGGCCGCTTCAACCTCTCAGGCTGGGCGCTGCGTCACCCCGCGCTGGTGCGCTACCTGATGGTGGTTTTGCTGGTCTTTGGTGTTTCGTCTTATTTTCAGTTGGGGCAAGACGAAGATCCCCCCTTTACTTTTCGCGCCATGGTGATACGGGCTTATTGGCCGGGTGCAAGCGCGAGCCAGATGGCCGAGCAGGTCACTGACAAAATCGAGCGCACTTTGCAGGAAGTGCCCTACGCCGACAAGATCCGCAGCTATTCCAAACCCGGTGAGACACTGATTCTTTTCCAGTTGAAAGACTCCTCGCCGCCACGCGAAGTGGCCGATGTCTGGTACACCGTGCGCAAAAAGGTGGGGGACATGCGCCAGAACCTCCCCGTGGGCGTGCAAGGGCCTTTCTTCAATGATGAATTTGGCGATGTCTATGGCGTGATTTACGCCTTGCAAGCCCCCGGATTTAGCCCGCCAGAGCAAAAGGATCTGGCCGAATCGGTACGCCAGCAATTATTGCGTGTCCCCGATGTGGCCAAGGTCGAGTTGTACGGCGATCAAGCCGAGAAAATCTATATCGATCTTTCCCCGGCTCGCCTGGCCCAGTATGGCCTGGACATCCAAGCCGTATTGGCTCAGTTGGGCCAACAAAATGCGGTCGAGTCGGCAGGCGTCTTGCAAAGCACCCATGACCAGGTGGCCGTGCGTGTCAGCGGTGTTTTTCGCTCCCCTGACGAACTGCGTGCCATGCCACTGCGTGCCAACGGGGCGGCGCAACTTCGTTTGGGTGACATCGCACGGGTTTGGCGGGGGCCCATTGATCCGCCCCAGACCTTGGTCTCGCACCAGAGTAAAGCGGTGATCGCTTTGGGGATATCTATGGCCAAAGGGGGGGACATCATTGCATTGGGCCAAGCCTTGCGATTGGTGACCAAAGACATACAGGCCAAGCTACCCGTTGGTGTGACCTTGGAGCAGATTCAGGATCAACCCCGAGCCGTGGCGACGTCGGTTTCGGAGTTCGTTCGGGTTCTGATCGAGGCGGTGGTGATCGTTTTGTGCGTCAGCATTCTGTCACTGGGCTTGAAACGCGGCGGGCGATGGGGTTGGCGCGTTGATTTGCGCCCCGGGCTGGTGGTGGGCATCACCATTCCCCTTGTTTTGGCCATGACCTTCATGGCCATGAACATCTGGGGCATCGGTTTGCACAAGATTTCTCTGGGGTCTTTGATCATTGCCCTGGGCCTGCTGGTCGATGATGCGATCATTGCTGTTGAAATGATGGTGCGCAAGATGGAGGAGGGATACGACCGTTTCCGTGCCGCCACATTCGCCTACGAGGTCACAGCCATGCCCATGTTGACCGGCACGCTGATCACCGCCGCGGGCTTTGTGCCCATCGGCTTGGCCAAATCGGTCACCGGTGAATACACCTTTGCCATCTTTGCGGTGACTGTGCTGGCTTTGCTGTTGAGCTGGTGGGTGTCGGTTTTTTTCGTGCCGCTGATTGGCCACTGGTTGCTGCGCGACTCACACAGGTCTGAGAGCGAGGCACCGCATGAGTTGTTCGATACCCCGTTCTACACCCGGTTTCGGGCTTGGGTGAGTTGGTGTGTGGACCACCGATGGCTGACCATCGCCTTGACTGTGCTCACTTTGGTATTGGGTTTGGTCGGCATGGGCCGCGTACAGCAACAATTTTTTCCTGATTCAAGCCGCCCTGAAATTTTGATTGACACCTGGTTGCCCGAAGGGGCTTCCATGGCTTACAACGCTGAGGTCAGCCGTCGTCTTGAGCAACGCCTGATGCAGGCCCCGGGCGTGGTCAGCGTGACCACCTGGGTCGGTTCGGGCGTGCCGCGCTTTTATTTGCCGCTGGACCAGATTTTCCCGCAATCCAACGTCAGTCAATTCATCGTCTTGCCCAGCGACCTTCAGGCTCGGGAGCGCCTGCGCCAGGCTTTGCCCGCCTTGTTGTCCAGCGAATTTCCCGAGGTACGGGGGCGGGTGAAATTGCTGCCCAATGGGCCGCCGGTGCCCTATCCGGTGCAATTCCGCGTGGTTGGGGTTGAGCCTCAAACTTTGCGCCAACGGGCCGATGAAGTGAAAGAAGTCATGCGACAAAACCCCAACACCAGGGGGGTGAATGACAACTGGAACGAGTTTGTCAAAACGGTGCGCTTGGACATCGACCAGGAAAAGGCTCGCGCCCTTGGAGTGTCCAGCCAGTCGGTGGCTCAGGCCTTGCGTTTGTGGGCCAGCGGGACCACCGTGGGTCAGTATCGCGAAGGAGACCGGTTGATCGATATCGTGGTGCGTGGTCAAGCCGAAGAACGCACCCGCTTGAACGACCTGGCCTCTACCTATGTCCCCAGCCTCTCTGGCAAGGCCATTGCCCTGAGCCAAATCGCTCAACCCAAGGCCGATTTCGAGCCAGGAGTGGTTTGGCGCGAAAACCGCCAATACGCCATCACGGTGCAAAGCGATATTGTCGATGGCTTGCAAGGCGCCACTGTCACCCAGCAATTGATGCCGGCGCTCACAACCCTGCAAGCGCAATGGGGGGAGAAGGGCTGGGCCGATTACCGCATCGAGGTCGCTGGTGCGGTAGAGGAAAGCGCCAAAGGCTCAAACTCGATTGCGGCGGGTGTGCCGCTGATGCTGTTCATTGTCTTTACCCTGCTGATGCTGCAATTGCAGAGTTTTAGCCGCGCCATGCTGGTTTTCCTGACTGGCCCAATGGGCATTGCCGGAGTGGCAGCCGCCTTGTTGTTGCTTAATCGCCCCTTTGGCTTTGTGGCTTTGCTGGGCGTGATTGCCCTCATGGGCATGATTCAGCGCAACTCGGTCATCCTGATCGACCAGATCGAGCAAGACCGGGCACGGGGCGTGCCTGACCGACAGGCCATCATCGAGGCTGCTGTGCGCCGTCTGCGCCCCATCGTGCTGACTGCTGCGGCAGCAGTGTTGGCCATGATTCCTCTGTCACGCAGCGTATTCTGGGGGCCGATGGCGGTGGCCATCATGGGGGGGTTGATCGTGGCCACGGTGCTGACCCTCCTGGCCCTGCCGGCCATGTACGCGGCATGGTTCAAGGTCAAAGGGGCGGGCAATTCAGGGTAAAATGGTCGCTTCCGCAAAGCAGCCTCGGGGGGTCTGTCTGAATACCCCCCGAGGCTCTTTTGCCTGCGCGGGTGGCGAAATTGGTAGACGCACCAGGTTTAGGTCCTGACGCCAGCAATGGTGTGGGGGTTCGAGTCCCCCCCCGCGCACCAGCCCCTCATTTTTATTCGCAGCCCGTGCTGCGGCCCCATGAATGGAGAACTCAAATGACCGTGACCGTCGAAACCCTAGAAAAGCTCGAACGCAAGATGACCCTGACGGTCAATGCCGAGCTGATTCAAAATGAAGTCAATGAGCGACTCAAACGCCTGGCCCGACAAGTCAAAATTGACGGATTTCGGCCCGGCAAGGTGCCTATGAATATCGTGGCACAGCGCTATGGCTATTCGGTGCACTATGAGGTCATGAACGACAAAGTGGGTGAGGCATTTGCCCAGGCCGCCAACGAAGCCAATTTGCGCGTTGCCGGCCAGCCCCGCATCAGTGAAAAAGATCAGGCCCCTGAAGGCCAGTTGGCTTTTGACGCCATTTTTGAGGTGTATCCCGAGGTCAAGCTGCCAGAGCTGGCCACGCTAGAGATCGAGCGCGCTCAAACCACGGTCAGCAGCGAGGCCATCGACAAAACCATTGATATTTTGCGCAAACAGCGGCGCTCTTTTGCACAGCGCGCCCTCGACGCGGCGGCTACCGATGGTGACCGCGTCCAAGTGGACTTCGAAGGCAAAATCGACGGCGAACTGTTCCAAGGCGGACAGGCCAGCGATTTCAGCTTCATCATCGGCGAAGGCCAAATGCTGCCCGAATTCGAAAATGCGGTGCGCGGCCTCAAGGTCGGCGAGTCCAAAACCTTCCCCCTGGCTTTCCCCGCCGACTACCATGGCCGCGATGTGGCCGGCAAGACCGCCGACTTTCTGGTGACGGTGAAAAAAATCGAAGCCAGCCATCTGCCCGAACTGAGCGACGAGTTGGCCAAGTCGTTGGGCGTGGCTGGCGCCACGGTGCAGTCTTTGCGCGATGACATTGAAAAAAACCTCTCACGTGAAGTCAAATCCCGTCTGATGGCCCGCAACAAGCAAGCCGCACTTGACGCCTTGGTCGCCAAGGCCGAACTTGATTTGCCCCAGTCCATCGTGCAAGCCGAAATCGACCGATTGGTGCAAGGCGCGCGCGATGACCTGAAACAACGGGGCATCAAAGATGCCGACAAAGCCCCCATTCCTGACGATTTGTTCCGCCCGCAAGCTGAACAGCGCGTGCGCATGGGTCTGGTGGTGGCGGAACTGGTCAGAGTCAACCAACTGAGCGCCACCATGGAACAAATCAAGGCGCACGTGGATGAAATGGCCTCCAGCTACGAAAAACCCGAAGAAGTGGTGCGCTGGTACTTTGGCGATAACCGCCGCCTCTCAGAAGTCGAGGCGGTGGTCATTGAAAACAACGTGACCGAACACATCTTAAGCAAGGCCAAGGTCACTGAAAAAGCCTTGGCATTCGAAGAACTGATGGGGCAATGAGCCCAGTCAATGGAGAATTTATGAGCGCACTCGACACCCAGGCCTTGGGCCTGATTCCCATGGTCATTGAGCAATCCGGTCGCGGTGAGCGGTCTTATGACATCTATTCCCGCTTGCTCAAGGAGCGGGTGATCTTCATGGTCGGCCCGGTCAATGACCAAAGCGCCAATCTGGTCGTGGCCCAGTTGCTCTTTCTTGAAAGCGAAAACCCTGACAAAGACATTTCGCTCTACATCAATTCGCCGGGGGGGTCGGTCAGTGCGGGCATGTCCATCTTTGACACCATGAACTTCATCAAGCCCGATGTGTCCACGCTGTGTATCGGCATGGCCGCCAGCATGGGGGCCTTTTTGCTGGCTGCGGGTGCCAAAGGCAAGCGCTATTCGCTGCCCAACTCGAAAATCATGATCCACCAGCCCTTGGGGGGCACCCAGGGACAGGCGACCGAGATCGAGATCCATGCGCGTGAGATTCTCAAGACCCGCGAGCAACTCAACCGCATCCTGGCCGAGAAAACCGGACAGCCGCTCGAGAAAATCCAGCGCGACACTGAACGCGACTACTACCTATCTGCCGATGAGTCCAAAGAGTACGGACTGGTCGATCAGGTGATTGCCAAGCGACCCTGAGACCGGGTGTCGCGTCATGCTCAATGCCGATGGTCACCCAAACGGGTGCCCATGGGCCCCTTTAGCGGATTCAACCCTGGGCATTTTCTGTCGATACCCCTTGGACAGGTCAAAATGGCCTAAAAGGGACATTGTTGTTTGGACACCACTTTTGTTCGGTGTGTTTGGTTATCATTAACATTCAAAACTGGATTTCCTGACATGGCCGACACTCA